>JBEKEO010000249.1:0-7391 GCA_050013795.1 Bacteroidales bacterium | reverse complement strand
TGTCTGGGGAGTCCGTGCTTTTTTCACGGACGTCTTACACAACGTTTGGGGAGTCCGTGATATTTCCACAGTCGTCTGTAACTTTTCCACGGACGTCTTTCGCTATCATGCGGGATACGTTGACTTTTCCAATGAATAAAAACATATTTCTAACCAAACCATATAATTTAACTTAAAACTAATAATTATGCCAGGAACTGATTTTATTCCGACAGAACTTGCCGCACTTGTTGCATGGCAAAACAATTTTGTAACACAGGTTAATGCTTTTAAAGCAGGCTGGAACCTGAACAGCGATGCTGTAGCCGAATGGAACCTGCTTACAGGAACAGGTAACCTGAAACAAGCCCGCTTTTTAGCTGCATGGGCTATTGTTAGCAGCAAGGAGTTTAAACATTCCGACGAAGAGGAACTGAAGCTGGCGCGCCATTCGTACATAAGCGGCGATAAGGACAACCCTGCCGATACCAGCATAAGGCTGTTCATTAAACGTTATATTGCCAATAATATTCATGTGAACGGTACGCAAAAAAAGGCCATGCGCTTAACAGTGGTTGATGAAGTTAAAACTGCTGCCGTTGACCCAAGCGGAAGGATACTTAACACTTATATTTCTACAAAAAAACAAAGCCATTTGGTTATTGAAGTGGAAGTAAACTACCCGGGCACTAAAAGCAAAAAGAAACAAAAAGGAATTAAAGAAGTTATGTTGTATATGCTGGTGCAGGCAGCCAGCGTAACTACCATACCCGACCCCGAAACTACCACCTATAAATATATTGGCGATATGAAACGCGGAGTGTTTACCTCGCATTTCACCCTTTCGCAGGAAGGTATGGCAGCCCTTTATGTTATGCGTACAAAAAACACCAAAGGCGTGCTTGGCAATTATACCAATGTGTTGAGAGTGGTTATTTCGTAAAGGAGTCAACAGTCGTAAGTCAACAGTTGTAAGTCGGCAGTCGTAAGATAGTAATTCTAAATTTGATTGTTCAAAAATAAGTGCCTAGAGTACTTAAAGTGCCTAGAGTGCCTAAAGTTTTAAACTCTAAGTACTCCAAACTTTAGCTCACTTTAAGTACTTTTTTATGTTCATTAGCGTGAAACAATTACTTTCCGATTTTTTGCATCTTTTTACTCCCAAGCATACAGAAGATTATACGTGGAAACAAATACTGCTGGGATTATTGCTGCTTACAGCTTTGGTATTACTTGCGTGGATATGCACACTATAAAACACTGAATAAATTTTACCAATACATTATTATTTTATACCTTTACTGGTATTAAAAACGGGTATTTATGAAAAAAATTACAATACTATTATTTGTAATAATGTTTTCATTCGTTTGTCGAGCACAAACGAATACTTTTAATAGTAAAGACAGTTTAAAATTTACTATAACACCGGAAAGTTTTTATTCAATCAAAATCCCTGACGATTATTTCGTACCATTAATTAATTATTCGTTTATTCCAATGACATCAGCACACCTTCAATATGTTTGTGGTAATCAATATGGGAGCTGGCTTTATGATAATTATAATCACGAATTTTATACCTTAAATTCCAAAGGTCATTATAACGGTGCAGTAGCCAATGGTATTCTTTATTATTTGATGCTTTTAACGGGAGTTAGGGCAGAAGAGTAAATATAACTTATTTAAATAAATGGGAAACGGGGCAATGGTGAGGAAGTTTATTAAAGAATAAAAACAATTGAACAATTTGTTTATTTAGCAATGCACAAGAATAAATCAATCTAAAGACACTTTGAAACATTTCCTAACTGTTGCCATATTTATATTTTTATTCTTGAATTCATTTTCCCAAATGGCTGTTAAGTTAGGTACACAAAATGAGACTGTTTATCCTTTCGAAATTAATAATCCAAATTTATACCTTGACTGGACAAAATATAAAGATTTCAAAGACATTGAAATCTTGGGCATGGGCGAAGCGACACATGGTACAAAAGAATTTTTTGAAATCAAAGCAAAAACATTTGAATACCTTGTTATTAATTGCAATTACAGAGTTTTTGGAATCGAAGCATCATATGGTGAATGTAATTATATTAATGACTATATAAATTCAGGAGTAGGAAATATTGATTCAGTAATGCGTAATTTTGATTTCTGGACTTGGAGAACCCAAGAGGTAAAAGATTTAATATTATGGATGAAAAATTATAATCAATTTAAATCAAATTCAGAAAAAATCTGCTTTTATGGTTTTGATATGCAGGATATTTTTTCTCCTATAAAATATTTGCTTGATTTTGTCAAAAATGATTCCGTTTTAGAATGGAACAAATTAAAAAACCTAACCAAGCCGATAATATCAAAAACATTTTCTCAAGCGTACAAAGATTGCAGGACAAGAAGTTCAAAGTTTGCAGACACTCTTAGAAATATTTATAGTTCACTAAAAGATTGGATGAGTGAAAATAAAACTTATTTTATAAAGAATTATTCCAATAAAATATTTGAAAAGTTCAATTTATGCCTCGATAATTATGGACAAGCAATTCGATTTGTTAGCGCTAATAACGACAAATTATTCAAGATGAGAGATAGCTGTATGGCATACAATATAATAAGAATTCATAATCTTGAAAAAGCTAACATGTTTATTTGGGCTCATAATGGTCATGTTTATCTATCGCATCAAAATAATTATCCAAGCAGTTATGGCTTGCCTATGGGTGGATTTTTAAAAAAAGAATTAGGTTCAAAATACTATTGTATAGGTTTCGTATTTAATCAAGGAAATTTTCAGGCTAGAGAAAATATGCAAAAAAAAATAAATATATTTAAACAATCGAAAGCCAGATTAAAAGAATTCTCAGTTCCAATATATGAGAAGAATACACTGACAAATGACCTTTCCACTTTGAAGTTAGAATCTTTTTTTATCGACTTAACAAGTTCTCATAATTCAATATTCACCAAACCTGGAAAAGCATATTTTATCGGAGCTGTATTTTATAATAAAAGAAATAGTTCAGAGGTTTTAATTGCGAAAAAACAATTTGACGGGTTGATTTATATAAATAAAACTACAAGAGCTGTACCACTTGAATTTAAATAAAAATAAATGTGCATAAAAACTGGCTATAAATTGCTTTGCTTCAATGGCGGTTAAGAAGTTTGTAAAAGAATAACAACAATTAAACAATTCATTAATTTAGCAATGCACAAGTTAGGCACAAGTAATAGAATTAATATAGACAATATGAAAACTTCTCTGACAACAATGTTTTTTCTTATTACGACCTTTCTTTTTGCTCAAACTAATCTTGTTCCTAATCCGAGTTTTGAAGAATATACAACTTGCCCGAATGCTTATGATCAAATATATTATTCAACGGGATGGGATTCATATCTTAATACATGTGATTATTATAATTCTTGTTCTTCTTCTATATATTTTGGTGTTCCTGAAAATAATTATGGATATCAATTACCGTCAAATCCAAATTGCCATGCTTATGCAGGTATGGCTAATTATAATCCAGGTGCAACTTATGGGCAGGAATTACTTGGCAGAAAACTTGATACAACTTTGACTATTGGTCAAAAATATTATTTAAGCATGAAAGTATCTTTATCAAGTTATACCTGTTATTGCGCATCAAATAATTTTGGTTTTTTATTTTCTATTACTCCTTATGATTATATAACTAATCCATTCTCTATAAATAATTTTGCCCATTATAATTATCCATATATTATTACTGATACAACTAATTGGACAAAAATATTTGGAAGTTTTGTTGCTGATAGCGCATATAAATATATTATAATAGGTAATTTTTTTGACCTTAACCATACAGATACATTAGGAATTAATGGTGGTAGTTGCACTCCAAATGGTTCTCATCCATCTTATTCCTATTATTATATTGATGATGTTTGTGTTTCGACTGATTCTTCCTATTGTTATAACTTTTCATATAATTGCGAAGAGGGCATAACAAATTATAAAGAAAATAATATTAATATTTTCCCCAACCCTTCGACAGGTGAATTAACAATTGACTTTATAACAACAGATAATTGTTTCTTTGAATTATATGATGGACTTGGGGCAAAAAGAAAGGCTGTTACTCTTGACTGTGGCTCGCAGACAAAAAGAATTGATTTGACTGATATTGACAGTGGACTTTATTCTTATTCAGTTGTTGACAGTAAAGGCAACATTATAAAGACTGGTAAGCTGATTGTACTAAAACTTTAGCTTTGCCAACTCATAAAAAGAGGAGCTAAACTTCTATATAAAATCAAATAAATTTGTTGTAAAAAGTTAACACTGACAGAGGCAAATTAACTAACTTAAAGGTTTTAATGCCTAAAATGCGATTTAATCCTCTGTCAGTTATTTGAACAAGCTTCAAATAGAAATTAGGGTTTGCGACCCATTATCAAGGAATTGAATGTGTTCAAATGCGTTAACTAGTTATTAAACTTAAAGGCAAATTTATGGAAAATTTAAATTATTTTATTGGAATAGATGTTTCAAAAGAACATCTTGATTTTTACGTCAGCAAAGACATGCGGAAAGGAAGTTCTGCAAAAGTGGGCAATAGTAAAAAAGAAATCAGCGCTTACATTAAAACCCTTATTGCCAAGAAAGAAATTGTTATGGAATCTTCTGTATTTTGTATGGAGAATACGGGAATATATAACAACCAGCTATTATCGGTTCTTCTGGATTACAAAGCAAACATATGGGTTGAGACTCCTGTGCATTTAAAAAGATCGTTAGGCCTGGTAAGAGGCAAAAACGACAAAATAGATGCTGAACGAATAGCTTTATATGCATATAAGAACAGGGATAATGTAAAGTTGTGGCAACCTGAACGAGCAATCATTGTAAGGCTTAAAAACATGTTAAGAACAAGAGAACGATTAATGGAATCTATTGAAAGTTTAGAATGTCCGTTAAGAGAAGCATCACGCTTTGATGATAAAGAGACTGTGAAATTAATGAGACGTTCATGCAAAGCCTCAGTAAACGCATTAAGAAACGACATAAAGAAAATAGATATAACCATTAAAGAAATCATAGATAGTGACGAGCAGATAAAGTCTCTTTTCAGGATTGTTTCTTCGGTGGAGAATGTTGGACCTATAATAGCAACAGCGGTTATTATTTACTCTAATGAATTCAAAAAGATTAATGACCCTAAGAAATTTGCTTGCTATTCAGGAGTCGCTCCTTTCGAACACTCATCGGGGAAAAGTATCAGGGGGAAAACAAGAGTTTCGTTTATGGCCAATAAATACATGAAGCGGCTTTTACATTTAGCAGCTATTGGAGCTATCAGCAGACCGGGAGAACTCAGAGATTATTTTGACCGAAAGATGGCAGAAGGCAAAAATAAAATGCTTGTTATTAATGCAATCAGGAATAAAATAAAATGCAATCAGGAATAAAATAATATTGCGTATTTTTACTTGTGTAAATCAAAATAAATTGTTTGAAAAAAATATTAAAAATAATTTGGTTTTAGCATAGAAATCGCATTGCTTCAATGGCGGTTAAGTAGTTTGTGAAAGAATAAACAACAATTAAACAATTTATTAATTTAGCAATGCACAAGTTAGGCACAAGGCATATATAAATTAAAAACTATGAAAAGACTATTATCAATATTATTAATTGCTGGTATTTTAATATTCATATCATGCAGACAAAATATAAAGAATAAAAACGACTTGACGAGGGGCAAAATAGTAGGGAAGGTTAAAACTTTAAATATGACTAAATATTTTGCTATAATAAAGTACGGTGAGATTCAAAAAGGGGATATTAAAGAAAAAAGAATTGACACATTTAATGAAAATGGGGATTGCATAGAAGATGATTATTACAAATCAGATGGCAGCATAAAAAAAAGAATTGTTTTCAAACACGATGACAAAGGAAATGACATTGAGAAGAATACTTTTAAATCAAATGAGAGTTTAGAAAGTAAAATAATTTACGAATATGATGATAACGGAAATAATACAATGACATACATGTATGATTCAAGCGGTGGTTTAAAAGCAAAGATCATTTCCATATTTGATTCTCAAAGAAATGAAATTTGGCAAAAATTTTACCATCCAAATGATAGCTTAAAATTAGAGATTTCTAATAAGTATGATAATAAAGGGAATATAATAGAGGAGGATCACTATTTTCATAGTAGTATGTATAGGAAAGTTACCTACAAGTATGATGACAAAGGAAATGAGATTGAGAATGACAATAACTTTATTGGTCGTTATGATTCTATAAAAACATATAAATATGTTTACGATAAAATTGGCAATTGGATAAAGAAGACTGAGTTTATAAAGGATATTCCTCATATTATTGCTGAATGTAAAATAGAATATGAATAATTTATCATCATACCCAGTGCCTAACTTGCATTGCTTCAATGGCGGTTAAGAAGTTTGTAAAAGAATAACGAACCGCATACTCCTTACTCTCAACTCCCAACTCATAACTTTCTAACTACCATCAGTCCGTCGCGCAAGGGGAGCAGGGTGTTTTCAACACGCTTATCCTGCTGTACAAACTCGTTAAATTCCTTTATTCCTTTGGTTTCTTTATCCAATGCAGGAGTTTTTTTCATCACCTTTCCGCCCCACAGCACATTATCGGCAAGTATGAATCCGCCTTTTCTTACTTTATCAAATACCAGATGATAGTAGTTAAGGTAGTTCTCTTTGTCGGCATCAATAAACACCAGGTCGAACATGCTGTTAATTGTAGGGATAATATCCATAGCATGGCCAATGTGCAGTTTTGTTTTAGCTGTAATTTCGGCTTCTTTAAAGTACCTGCGTATCATATCTTCCAGTTCGGGGTTCACTTCTATGGTATGCAGCATGCCTTTATCAGTTAATCCTTCGGCAAGGCAAATGGCAGAATAGCCGGTAAATGTTCCTATTTCAAGGATAGAAGAGGGGCGTAGCATACAACTAAACATCTTAAGCAGGTTGCCCTGTAACTTGCCTGAAAGCATGCGCGGGTAAAGAACTTTCAGATGCGTTTCTCTGTTTAGTTTTTGCAATACAGGCGATTCTTCTGTAGAAAACGCCTCGGCATATTTTTCAATATCAGCTTCTGTTGTCATTGTTGCGATTGATAAGAGTATTCTTAAATTTAACTTAGCAAACTTAGCGCAGTGCTTTGCGCTCTTTGCGTGAAACAAAAAAAGAATAATTTCTCGCAAAGGTCGCAAAGAAATAAAACGCAAAGAACGCAGAGGATTATTCTCGGTTAACTTCCTTACCTGATTTAAAAATCAGAGTGCTTAAAGCATCCCTGTCGAATATTTCATTTGCTGCTTCCAGCAATTGTGAGGCAGTCACCGCTTCTATCTTGG
>JBEKEO010000248.1:0-4399 GCA_050013795.1 Bacteroidales bacterium | reverse complement strand
TGTTCAACATATTCCTGGTCGAACGGCGCAAATACACAAATCATTACTGTTTCACCAACTACTTCTACAACCTATACGGTTACCGGAACTTCGGGAGGAGGTTGTACAGGCACTGCAAGTTTAACAGTTAATGTAAACCCCAATCCGGCTGTTAGTATTTCAGCATCAGCAAATACCATTTGCGCTGGGACTTCAACAATATTAACTGCAACCGGAGCTTTAAGTTATTTATGGAGCGGAGGTTTAGGCACTGCAAATCCTATAACAGTAACTCCAATTAGTACAACCACTTATACGGTTGCAGGTATAGATGGAAATGGATGCACAAACACGGCTGATATAACTATTACACCTTTAATTCCACCACCTATTGATGCAGGTCCTAACGTTGCAATATGTATAGGAACTTCTACTCAACTTAATGCAACCGGCGGAATCAGTTATACATGGTTTCCTGCATCAGGATTAAGCAGCACGACTATAAGTAACCCTATTGCCAACCCTACGGTTACTACTACTTATTATGCCAGTTCCGAGGTGCCAATTGGCAATTTGATTATTAATGGTGATTTTAGCGCTGGAAATACAGGCTTCTCTAGTCAATATGGATATTCTATTAATCTTGGACCCCAAGGATTATATTATGTGGGAACAAATCCAAGTATTTGTAATGGTGGTTTCCAACCTTGTACTGATCACACTACCGGGACCGGAAACATGATGATTGTTAATGGTGCAACTGTACCCAATGTGGATGTTTGGTGCGAAACCATTTCAGTTACGCCAAATACAAATTATAATTTCTCAACCTGGGTTTGCAATCTTAATAACTCCGGAGGGCCTGCAGGAGAAGCATTACTTCAATTTTCAATAAACGGACAATTACTGGGTTCTGCATTTAGTGTACCTTCTGTTTGCTTATGGAGCCAGTTTTTTTCGACATGGAATTCCGGAAGTAATACAACAGCAACTATTTGTATAGTAAATCAAAGTATTATTGCTGTTGGGAATGATTTTGCACTTGATGATATTTCTTTTTCCCCGCTTTGTACCAGTGCCGATTCAGTTGTTATAACAGTAGATCCACTTCCAAATGCACAAGTTTCATTTAGCCCTTCTACTTGCGGTTTAAATAATGGCAGTGCAACAGCTACAGGTGGCTCAACATACCTATGGAGCAATGGACAAATCAATGCCACAACAATTGGGCTCGCTCCTGCTATATATACCGTTACAGTAACAAGTGCAGCAGGATGTTCTTCTACGGCTTCAGTAACAATAAATAATATTCCTGGTCCAACAGTTACTGCTACTTTTACAAATGAAAACTGTGGTCATGCAAACGGCACAGCATCATCAGCACCTGCAGGAGGCACTGCACCTTATACATATTTATGGAATAATTCTCAGACATCGCAAAATATAACCAATCTTCCTGCAAGCACATATACTGTAACAGTAACAGATGCAAATTCATGTACGGCTGTTACTTCTGTTAGCCTGATAAATATAGTAGGCCCTTCTTTGCAGGTTTTGGGTTTTGTTGAAGAAACATGTTCATATGGAAACGGGTCCGCCACTGTAAATGCTATTAGTGGAGTACCTCCATACAGTTATTCATGGTCTAACGGGAATACTTCGACCACAGCAACGAACCTTCATGCCGGAACATATACATGTACAGTTACTGATGCTAACAATTGCACGGCAATAAACTCTGTGACCATTGCCAATACTCCCGGCCCGACATTAGCTATTACAGGAATGGATAGCGCATCTTGTGGGATGCCTGATGGATCTTTAACTCTGAATGTTAACGGAGGAACTCCACCATATACTTACAGCTGGAATTCCAGTCCGCCTCAATATTCTCAAAATCTGACGAATGTTCCGGCAGGAAATTACATAGTTACTGTAACTGATGCTAACAGTTGCACCGTTTCTTTGCCTGTAGAAATAGCACAGAAACCGGGACCTTCTGCCACTGTTTCTTCTACCAATGAAATATGTAACAAATCTGATGGAACAGCCACTGCGAATGCAACAGGAGGTACAGGAACATATTTCTATTTATGGAATAACGGGGAAAATACATCCATTAATACCGGGCTCACACAGGGCAATTATACGGTAACAGTGAGTGATGGAGGATGTTCAACATCTGTAACCGTTAATGTTGGGGAAACTTTAGGTCCAGAAGCAGCTTTCACGGCAAATCCTCAAATTCTGACTATTATGGACGGTCCAGTTACTTTTATTAGTGGCTCTATAGGAAACATTGTTAACTGGCAATGGAATTTTGGAGATAATACACCAAATGGCAGCGGGACTAATACAACTCATCAGTATCGGAATTTTGGGATATATCTTGTTACATTAATAGTTACAGATAATAACGGATGTATGGATACTATAAGTGATACGATAAAAATAAAAGACATTTTTACATTGTATATTCCAAATGCATTTACGCCAAATGGAGGTATTTTGAATACTTATTTCTGCCCACAGGGAATGAATGTAGATCCTAATAATTTTGAAATGTCAATCTTTGACCGTTGGGGTAATCTGGTGTTTCACACAACAGAATGGCTAACAGATCATAGTGAAGGCTGGAATGGGACAAAGAATAACAGTGGAACATTAAAAGATGTTGTGATGGATGTCTATGTATACAGAATCAAATTAAAAGAAATTGATGGTACAAAACATGAATACTTAGGTAGAATTACAGCACTTCCTTAAAAATAAATATCTTTTAGATGCAAAAGGCTGTCAAAATATGACAGCCTTTTGTAATATATCTTTCAGCATTTTATAATTTCATTTTTTTTTAATACTTTAGGCAACCAAATTAATAAATAACCGTCTTAATTGTAAAGCTTCATGATAGATTTGTCTGATATAGGCAAGGTCAAGCATCTTGTAGGAGAATGTATCAAAGGAGAAAGGAGAAGCCAGCAAAAGTTTTATCAGACATTTTATGGTAAGATGATGCCTGTTTGCATGCGATATGCTGATAATAGGGAAGAAGCAAAAGATATTCTTCATGATGGTTTTATAAAGGTCTTTGCAAATCTGGAACAATATGAATTTAAGGGTTCGATTGAAGGTTGGATAAAAAAAATTGTTACAAATACAGCAATTGATGCCGTCAGGAAAAAGAAATTTTTGATGGTGGAACTGGAAGAGAACAGGAACTATGAAGGTATTATTGATGATTATAATGAAAATATTGAATATGAACAATACAACCAGATTAAAGTGGAAGTGATTATGACTCTCATCCAAAAATTAAGTCCGATGTACAGAACAGTATTTAATTTATATGTTTTTGAAGAACTTTCGCACAAAGAAATTGCGGAGCAGTTAAATATAAATATTGGAACTTCTAAATCAAATTATGCAAAGGCAAAAAGAAATTTAATCAAATTATTTGAACAATACTCAAATGAACATAAACAATAAATATTCAGGGTTCGAAAAAATGCTGAAGAATAAATTCAGCAATTTTGAATCGCCATACAACCATAAGGAGTGGGAAGATTTTAAAAAGGAATTGCCCAAATCAACCCATTCCGTTTTTTCAACTAAAATTTTATTAAAGTTTTTTGTTATTGCTGCCGCTATTGTTGTACCTTTAGTAACAATACTTCATTTCACTTCAAAAAATGGAAACAAGAAGGAAACTATTTCTGATATTAAACAAATTAATAAACAAGAAAACACTAATCATAATAAGGATAACAATACACAGACTCAGATGAATCATTCTGAAAATAATGTTGCTAATAATAACTCTAAAAGCAAATCATCAAAAACTCTTTTAATTTCAGGAAATTCATCATTAAGCAAACTCCGCCCAACCCAAAAAGCAGGTGATCAAAAAATGAACAGTACAAACACTTCTAATGATAATCCTGTTGTAAATAAACCAATAAAGGATAATTTAAAAGTTAATTCAAATTATTCTAATCAATTTAATGGAGATTTTATATCTGCAGATTTTAATGAAGGTTGTGCACCACTTAAAGTTCAGTTCAGTCCATTAATTTCTTCTGATACTATTTCGTATTCATGGACTTTTGATGATGGGAAATCGTCAACAAAAATAGCCCCTTCTCATGTTTATGACAATGCGGGATCTTATAATGTTTCTTTATCTGTGAAGTTTGCAAAATCTGGCATTACAAGAAAAATAACATATTCAAAAATTATCAACGTAAAATAAGTTCCTATTGCTAAATTCGATTATTCATTTGATACCCAAAGCGATATTATATCTTTCACAGATAACTCTTCAGGAGCAGTTAGTTGGTTCTGGTCATTTGGAGACAATTCATCTTCCACGAAACAGGATACTCAGCATGAATACAAGCAAAACGGCATGTATGATGTT
>JBEKEO010000247.1:0-4435 GCA_050013795.1 Bacteroidales bacterium | reverse complement strand
CCTGTGGGACTTCCAGAAATCAAACTAATCTGTACGTTAATGTTATGGCTTTTAATCAGGGCTCCCGAGGCATCTCTGGCCACAGCCTGGTAATTAAACCCTTCAGGTACCTGTGCAAAAACATCATAAAAACTAAATCCCATCAACAGGATTAGCAGTACAGAAAGTAAAAGTGTTTTTTTCATATACGATTGGTTTAAAAATGATTGAGTTAATTGATTAACATTTTTATAAGATAACAAATTATAAAAATACAAATATTAGTTTCATAAATCAATTAGTAAATATACATAAAATAAATTATTTTCTTATTGTTTATTTCGCTTGTATATTTTAATATAATCTAATAATTCTGTAATGCACATCAATACGATAATTGCCGGTAAAAATAATTTATTTGAAAAACGATCTTAAAAACCTTTTATTCTTTAATAATATACGTATTAATATTGGTAAATTTACTTATCTGTTTTAACATCTGCGGTTCTACGTTTTGAATGTTTTCTTTGCTGCTTTAAATTAATATCGATCTTTTTATCTACAGTATTTACTTTTATATCTTTTTCTTCAAGAGGTTTGGGAGCCTTGGTAAATCTTTCCTGCGAATATTTCAATACAAAGCCGTCAGGTCTTGTTTCATCAGCTCTGTTAGCTGTAACGGTCCATGTGAATGCAACATTTGAAGAACCTCCGTTAAGCTCTATCACATCAAACCCATTTTGCGTTTTATTTGCAACATACACACCTTTACAATCACCTTCAAGCTGAACGAAAACCCTTAACGGGTGTTTGCTGTCAACAGCAATATTTTTCACAAAATCAGGATCAAGTTTAATTGAAGCTTTACCACTGGACAGAGTTCCCGTTCCATAGTCCTGGAAAAGGTTTTCAGGGGCTTCGGGAGCAGATAACATGACCGCATCATTATTGGTATTCTTTACTATTGTATTTACAGTTCCATTTCCTACAATTTTCCTGTTAGCAGTACCGTCAAACATACCAACATAAGCATAAGATCCGATAGGGAGTGTGCCATTAACAAAATATCCTCCAGCTGTACCTGTATCAACAGGTAAAGTTCCCAAAGTCCGTGCAAATCCATACACGCCTATTTTATCTCCATTAGCAGCAATACCGGCACCTCCGGCAATACTGTTTATAATACCAAGGTTATTCCCGACAGCTAAGATACCTGTGCCATTACCAGGATCTTCGGCAAAAGAGTATAGTCCGGTATACTTTCCGATAAAAGAGCCCCCACTTCCGTTTGCAAGATATGTTGGTGTTGTGTTATTCCCGACACTTAATATTCCTGTTCCCAAAGTATCTGAATTTATAGCATAAAGCCCGAATGATGTATGATATCTAGCCAAACTATACATAGCATATCCTGCTCCTGCTAAAGTATCAGCATTAACCGCAGCAACAGCAATACCAGCATAGCTGTTATATCCATAAACACCTATACCTGTAGAATCATTAAATCCGAAAACGCCATTACCATTCTTCATTGATTGCCCCCTGACGCCACAACCATTCCCTGAATTATCACCCCAAACACCATCGAATAAAATCCCATTACCAGTATTTATTCCCTGTACTCCTGTACCATTTAAACTACTGCCATAAACCCCGGTACCGGTACCAATATTTTCTCCAACAACGCCATAACCGGAAGCACCGCTATAACCTGCTATTGCAGTGGTTCCAATTGAATTAATTGCGCCTAAAGATCCTGTTGCATAAACAGAATAGACATCTCCAATAATGGGTACGGGATTATTAATAATAATTTGACCATCGCTTAACACCCTCATCCTTTCAAAGCCAGGCGCAGATCCACTGGTTTTAATAACAAAATCGGTAGGATCTGTTGTCCCAAGGAAATTTGTTCCCGCAACAGTTCCTGCATTCCCTGTTAGCAACCATCCACCTTGTCCAAAAGTTTTCCAAACTGCTCCGTCAAAATACCAGAAACCAATTGCTCCGCCTGTCATTAAAGCATTAGTATTATAAACCAGTAACGAAGTTGCCGGACTTGGGATAGTAGCAACATCATTAATTGATGTTAAAGAAACCCGCGGAACTAAAAATCCCATACTATCTGCCTTAAGTTCCAAAATAGCCGTAGGATCTGGATTAGTAGTACCAATACCCACATTTCTCAGGGATTGTGAATATCCTTTCGTAATAAATTGTCCCGAAGAAACAATTATAAAAAAAAGAAGGATTACAGCGATTTTTTTGAGAAGCCTCATAATGATCGAATTTTTAAAGAAAATAAACCTACAAATATAAGAAATAATCAGATATAATAAAAAAACTTTTTAGTTGACTTTTATTACTAAAACTCTAATTGTGAAATTTTATTCATACCCTATTATTATTACATTACAGATACAGATAATGTGTTTTGCTTATATGCGTATTGTCCACTCATTATAGCAAATGTATAAATAGCTATGCAATAGATGAAAAATTTATACGAAGGTAATTTCAGAAGGTTTTATACTAATGGAAAACAAGTATTTGAAAGGGCAATAGGTGAAGTGTCGAGCAACTGGTTTGGTCAATGGTTTAAAGTTATTAGCTTTTTTCCCCAGACCAATAACCTACAACAAGGCCAGCAGCCCAACCTTTTACCTCTAAACCTGTTTTTCATAAATATATCCTTTTTGTGAAATATATCCTTTTTGTGAAATATGCCCCTTTTGATTAAAAAGGTACTCTCGTTCGATCCTGAGTAACTGTTGCTCGTTCCTGAGTAACTGTTGTTCGTTCCTAAGTTACTGTTGTTCGTTCCTAAGTTACTGTTGTTCGATCCGGGAGTACTGTAGAAGATGAAAGGTCGAACGACTATTTCATGGATACATAACGATAGGCGTTTTGTTGTTAGATATAACTTTTATCCTGCAAATGTTCTGGCTTTTGTGCAGATTGCCTGGGTGTTTATTATGACAAAACATTTTTGAGATGGTTTCTAATATAATAGGAAATTTATCGAATGTTATTTCAGAATGTTGTAAAAAATAAAAGAGCCTGAATGAACTTCAGGCTCTTTCTTTTTCTTTTAATTATAATAAATTTACTTATTCTTTAATATTTCTATTTTTTTTTCTGCTTTCTGCTCAATTAACTGTTAAAGCTCAGTAAACATTATTGCTTTACATATTGAATTAATATACGAATTTTAATTAATCCATTGGCAGATGCAGCATCTTCGAGTGCAATTCCAAGTACCATGCCTGATTTTGTTGCTTTCATTCCCGCCCCTGCTTCAGATGAACTAGTAATTAAGTCACCTTGCTTGATTGTGCCGTTTTCAGAATTATATCTTACATAAGTTACTCCTTCTAATACATAAGGATTGGTTTTTATCGTCGCAGTATTTATTGCTGTATTACTTTCATAATATACTCCAACCATATATTCGTCGTATGATTTACTTGACATTCGATGGTTTGCTTTATTAGTTGCATTATCCGTAGAGACTATAGTGCCATTTGAAAACATGCTTTTTGCATTGTTTTCAGTTTGTTGAGCCATGCCAGTATTAAAAACAAATAATAAGATGAATACGCATGACACAATTTTGAAAATCTTTATTTCAATGTATTTCATTGTATGAGAAATTAATGGTTTGTATTTTAATACTTAATCAAAGACAGTTAAAATGCAGTGGTCTCCTACATCCGTGAAAGTAGGATTAATTTCTATCCACCAGGGTGACCCCATAGATGGATCCAAATTCGTTGCTTCCCATTGAAGTTTGATAGTATGTAAGCCTGTACCAGCAGCAACCGGGATACCTGCAAAAGCTACAGTGCCGGAAGTAACAACGCCTTCTGTATTATCATAGTCAGTAATGGTAGCTGCAGCTTGAGCCCAGGTAGTGCCATCAACCAATAGCCGCATACTGACAATCGCCATTCCATATTGTGCCATGTGGGTGCTTGGGACGGCTAAACGAGCAGTAAGCGATGCAAAAATAAAGAAAGTGTTATGAACAGTAGTCATTGTAATTGACATTCCTGGGACATCAACCCATGAAGTGCTGGAGGTGCCATTAACTGTGGTCATTCTTATGCCTTGAGCATTATTTCCATACACCAAAATAGAGCCTGGTGCTGACCAATCTGCTACTCCATTTGCATCAGAAGTAAGGACATAACCGTTAGCCTGGAGGCCATCTACAATTTTTAATGTTGTACCAGCCGTTCCGTGTACATCCAGTTCTGTCACAGGTGTTGTTGTTCCAACACCTACATGTCCACTGCCATCTTCATAAACAGGAGCAACAGTGCAAATATTATTACCTGCACCATCCGCCTTAACTAAATAATTAGCATTAGCGCATGTACTTCCGCCGGATCCTGAAGGACCAGTAACACCTGTAGGACCAGTAGGGCCGGCAGTTCCTGTACCAGTAGCTCCG
>JBEKEO010000246.1:0-4507 GCA_050013795.1 Bacteroidales bacterium | reverse complement strand
GTCAAATATCCCCTTCCAAATATAAAATTCGGATAGCTATTAATATCAAAGAAACCCGAACTATATCCAGAACCTGATGCTCCATTAGCAACTACAAAGATTGTTATTGATGAAGTGTTTATGTTTGAGATAGTCGGTCCTACTAGAAATTGATTTAGTCCATTGAAGCTAATAACAGGTTTCCCGTTGATACTGTTGGTAATATATAAAGGTTGTGATAGAGGTGTAGTTTGTATTGCATTATTACCATTTCCGCTGCAATCACCCCATTGGGATATAGTGTCTCCATGCAATACAACATTACTATCAGCCCTTAACCATAATACAAGTCCACTAATATTAGAAGGGTTAATTTGTGAAAAACAAAAAAATGAAATAAAATAAAAAACTAATAAAAGTAAATATTTCCTCATTAAAATTTCTTTTTACAAAAATAATAAATAATGAAGCATTATCAAAGTTTTTAGGGGGATAATTTAAAGGATAATGGTTTTATACATAAATTTGCCCAATGTCACATTATTTATCTATGCTATAATGTCGAAAAAATTTTCTTCTAAATCTTATCAGTTTTTAGTGAAATGCTTTCAGTTATTACCCTTGCTTCTTCGTAATCAACTCATATTTTTTCTGAGATTTATTAAGCTGCCAAATTCTTTGTTTTATCAAGACTTGAAATTTTGCGGAAAGATAAAGGTGAAAACAGGAAACGGCTTTTTTTGGATGATTGCAGACGGTGGTTCTATTGAAAACGAGATTTTCTGGAAAGGGCTGGATAAGGGCTTGGAGCCGGAAACAATCTGGATATGGAAATTATTGAGTAAGGAGTCAAAAACAATTGTTGATATTGGTGCAAATACGGGTATATATAGCCTGCTCGCAAAAAACCTGAACCCCGGATGTGATGTATATTGTTTTGAGCCTTCACGAAGCACTTTTAAGGAACTTATAAAAAATATTGAATGCAATTATTTCGATATACAGGCCTTTGAAATGGCAGTTTCGGATTCTAATTCGGAGAAGATATTTTACGATTTATTTAAAAAAAATCAGACCAGTGCCTCTTTGTCTCCTGAAAAAATGAAGGATAATCCTGATTTTGATGGACCTATAAATGAATATTTAGTTAAAACGACGACACTGGACGAGTTCATTAAGGCTAAGGAAATTAATATTGTAGATCTTATAAAAATTGATGTAGAACTGCATGAACCTGAAGTTTTTGCTGGTTTGATAGGTGTTTTGGAAAAACATAAACCCATTGTTATTTTTGAAGTGCTGATTTCCAATGTAGCCGAAAAGCTTAACAGCTTTTTCCGTCAGAAAGATTATTGTTTATTTCACCTTGAACCTGACTTTATTGCTGGATACTGCTTGAGAAAAGTTGATAAACTCGTTGGTCTCGTTAATTACGATTGGAATTATCTTGCCTGCCCTGCTGATAAAATGTGGTTATTGAAGAATATTGGAGTCCTTTAAACTTATTACAAATATTATTTGAATTAGAGAATATTTCTGGAAATCGGAAAATCAGGTAATTGCATAATATCCTGTTGTTAGTATGAGTAAATTTCATTTACATGGTCTGGATTCTTTGCGTGCTATAGCAGCTGTTGTTGTTGTGCTTGGTCATATCGAGATAATTAAAACTACAGTTTATCATTTACCATCAGCATTTGAACATATGCCAAGCGGGCACACCGGTGTAGTGCTTTTTTTTGTAATAAGTGGTTTCCTGATAACGTTCCTGCTGTTGCGCGAAAAGGATACTTACAAAAAAATAAGCATTAAGAAGTTTTATATACGTAGGATATTGCGTATCTGGCCGCTTTATTATTTTATTATTTTTATCTCGGCTCTTTTATTTAGATATAACCCTTCATTTTCAGTATGGTTCTGGGGCTTAATATTATTGCCGAATATTACCAGTACCATGGGAAATTGTTGGCAATTCAGTCCTCAGATATGGTCTATTGGAGTGGAAGAACAATTTTACTTAATATGGCCCACATTAATTAAATATATTAAATCGCATTTATTTATTATTTTAATGATATTTATTCTGGGTTATACTATTTTACCACATGCATTACTTTTTCTTATTAACAGGACAAGCCTGGAATCATCTTTTCTCCCTATAATTATTAATAGATTTTTTGAATCAGCTAAATTTAATTGCATGGCAATGGGAGGAATGATGGCTTATTTAGTAAATAAAAATTATAAAATAGTGGATTATATCCGTAAGAAACCTTTTTCTTATATATTTACATTACTGCCATTTTTGCTGTGGCTTTTTAATGTTGAAATTTCTTATTTTACTGATGAAGTTATGGCTCTCCTTTTCTGCCTGCTTATTGCAAATGTTACGTATAGGAAATATTGGTTTTTTGATAATACCCTTATAAATTACCTTGGTAAAATTTCGTATGGATTATATATGTACCATTGGATCATCATACTTTTAGCAATAAAATGGATACTTCCTCTTTTTAATGAGAATTTTATTTTAGCAAACATACTTTTATATTGCTTTGCCCTTATAGGAACGGTGCTTATTTCATTTCTCTCCTATCATACGCTGGAACATTTTTTCCTGAAACAGAAAAAAAGATTTGAATTGATTTGATGTAATAAGACTTAGTAGTTTCCCGCGGGCTTTCCTTATATTATCAACCTATTTATTGGGAAGAAAACATAAGGTGATTACGAACCAATTCCTTATAACTATGTTTGTCAGTTCGTGTAGTCCGATGTAGGCGGACGTATCGAGAACAGGACAGACTCTTAGTTTCTTAAATGAACAAAAAAATATTTCTTCAGCCAATATTTATATATAGGATCCTGGAATATGATTTTATGTTCATCAGTTTCAATTATTTCTTTATGATATAACGCCTGTTTGATTCGAAGTATGTTCGCCGAAGTCCCCATTTTGTAATGCTGTAAGGTTTCTTTTGAGCTTAGCTTCTCCACTTCTTCTATAACAGCCTGCAAAAAATTTACCTGCGAGCGGCTTAGGTTATCAGTCATATTCTGAAAAAGCAGGCTAAGTTGCAAAGCGAGACTCTCAAATGCTGCTGTTATATCAATGGGAACACATTTTTTCTTAGTCCTGAACCATGTAAGCTGCGATAACTGCTGCACATAATAGGGATGCATCTCGGCGAGCCGGATAATTTTTTGTGCAAGCTCGGGACTTATTTCCTTCCCTGTATCGGAAAACCGCTTTACTATAAAAGATATCCAGTGTTTTTCGGAAATTTTATGTAAGAACATAATGTCACCGAATTTATAAAAAGGCATGGATGAAGAAGCAAATACTTCCAGCATCATATTACGTTTACTGCCATAGAGGCAGTAGGTAGAATGTTGATGCTTTTGCCAGTGCGACCTTAGTTTTTTTTGAAATGCAAGAGGATTATCAAAAGTAGATATATTCTGAAATTCATCAATACATATAATGATCCTGAAATCATTTTCTTTTGCTATATTTTCTGACAAGTCCAATATCTCATCCGGATTTTTCTTCACTTCTCTCCAGTCCAGCCCAAGCGAAAAATTATTATCGGGCGAAGGACTATAAGTGATTTTTGGAATAAAACGGGTAATGAACTTTTTCGTATTTTCAACACGTACTGCCCATTTTGGCGATGCGGATTTTATTATTTCTTCGGCAAGTAAATTATAAAACTGCTCTTCGCTGCGTACATTGAACAGGTCAATAAAACAAAATTTTATTTTCTTGTCTTTCTTCATTGTTATTTCAGATGCTTTTTGCACTAATGATGATTTTCCCCATCGCCGGGGTGAGATCAGTATAGTGTTAATACCTGCGCTGAAATTTGTATCCAAATGCTTGGTTTCTTCTTCTCTGTCAGTGAAGTTAGCACCCTGTGCAATTTTACCAAAAATAAACGGAGCTTCCATAAACAAAATTTTATACTGCAAAAATATGAAACATTTTTGTAACTTACAAATATGTAACTTACAAATGTGTAAGTTTATTTTTATCTGTCAGTTCGAGTAGCCCTGAGTAGCGACCTGTCCCGCACTGAAAGTCGGGATTGGACTATTCCAGATACCGCATCGGTATAAGAGCAAAACAAAGCAAAATAATGACAATCAATACGTAATCAATTGTTTATGCAATTGGTGTAAAAATATTTTGTATATTTGCTGTTTTAAATATAACTCATGTTACGCAAACAATAAATTATTGCGAAATATAGCGGTCAGGCAGAGCCGATTTTCCTGAAACGACAGTGGAAGGAGAAGCGTGTCGAAGTCGACCGCTATATCACTCTTCGACACGGACAACATCAAGCTGTCGCTTGCTTTGTCCGACTCTGAGTGACAATAAGAAATTAAATATTAATAGAAATGAGTAACATCAGATATAATTAAAAATGAATTCACCTTTTAATATAATTCTATGGCCCGTGTAGAAAATCCTCATGGTATATCTGGAACTATTCATAATTTGGTCTTTTATAAGATCAAGAGC
>JBEKEO010000245.1:0-4518 GCA_050013795.1 Bacteroidales bacterium | reverse complement strand
AAAATGACAATCGAATGGTTTAAAAATGACCTGCAAAAAAGAGAACTCGAAAATGATAAATTAAGTGCCGAACTTTCCATGTTAAAAGCACAGATTAACCCTCACTTTTTTTTCAACGTACTGAATAATATTTGTTCACTTGCCCGAAGTAAATCTGAAGAAACGGAAACATATATTATTAAGCTTTCTCAATTAATGCGATACAATATTTATGAACAAAAGGAAGATAAAGTACTCCTAAAAAAAGAAGTGCAATTTATAGAGGATTATATAGATATTCAGAAAATGAGGTTAATTAATACTGTTGAAGTTGTATTTAATAAAACAGGAAATTTGAATCATTACCATATAGAACCAATGCTTTTATTTCCATTTATTGAAAATGCCTTTAAGTATGGAATTTCCTATGAGGTCAATTCTAAAATAACAATTAATTTATCAGTTGGACAAGATTCTTTGGTATTCTCGGTATTTAATACAATCCACAAATCAATTGATTCAATCCCACATGAAAAAGATAAAGGAATCGGGCTTCAAAATGTATTAAAAAGATTAAGCCTTTTGTATGCTGATAAACATGAAATTTCAATTAATAACAATGATGAGGAATTTTCAGTTTTATTAAAATTAAAATTATAATGATTAATTGTATTATAGTAGATGATGAGCCTTTAGCCCTGAATCTGATGGAAGATAATATTAAGAAAGTCCCCTTTCTTAAGCTTATAAAAAAATGTAATAGTGTTACAGAAGCATTAAAAATATATAATTCTGAAAAAATTGACTTGATTTTTTTAGATATTGAAATGCCTGATATTTCAGGTATTCAGTTTTTAAAAAGCCTGAAAATAAAGCCAATGGTGATTTTAATAACAGCTTATGAAAAGTATGCAATAGAAGGATTTGAACTTGATGTAATCGACTATTTACTGAAACCGGTTTCTTTTGATCGCTTTTTAAAAGCGGTTTATAAAGCTTATGAATATTTCGGGTTTATTAATATAAAATCACAATCACATGAAAACACAGGTGTTTATTGTGATTACCTTTTTGTAAAATCAGATCATAAACTAATTAAAATAAATACTAGCGATATCTTATATATAGAAGGTTTAAAAGATTATGTAAAAATTTTCTCGGGAGGGAAACCTATTTTAACTTTGCTAAGTTTAAAATATCTCGAAGAAATTCTATCGCCGAAAATATTTATTCGGGTTCACCGGTCCTATATTATTTCTATTCCCAAAATTGAATTCATTGGAAAAAGTAAAATAAATATCGCAGGTGCAAGTATACCTATCAGTGATAATTACCGCGAAAGATTGTTTAATATAATTAAAAATATTCCTCAAGGTGATATTGAAACAGAATAATTCCCCCTTTTTAATTACACAATTTATTTATATCTCCTTGTAGATAAATTTCCCTTTATTCTCTATAATAATAGCCCTATAGTATATTATATTTTTATAAGATACTGAAGAGAAAGACCTTTGGTGAAATTTTGCATTTTCCCTGATAAGGTTGTTTTAATAATGAAAATAAAATCATTCTTTTTTGTATTTCTTCTCTGCCTTTTATTCTCAGATAACCTGATTGGGCAATCCCTGAATCTTTCTAAAATCAAGGTAACAAAAACTTATTCTGATTTTCTTGATGCAGTTTTTCTTGATATTGGTACAAGTTACCAAGTTAAATTTTCTTACGATTGGTATACTATTCACCAGATCTCTTTTAATGGAAGTTTTAATAATGCACCGCTAGATAGCATTTTAAATATATTATGTGATCGGTATAACTTAAAATATCATTTTGATGAGGGTATTGTTGAAATAGAAAAAAACAATGATTACGCCAATTCAGGCTTTGCTGAAGGAGCAAATGAAATAGAAGAATATAATGATAGAAAAATATATTTTGGCTCACCTACTTTAACTAATTATACTATCTCCGGCAAAATAAGAGATAAAAATACAGGCGAATCTCTTCCTTATGCTATCATTGGCATTCCCGGCACATCGGTAAGCGCCGTTACAAACACTGATGGCTATTTTACTCTTCTTAAAGTCCCTTCAGATACTTCTACTCTTACTATATCATACATGGGTTATAAAACAAGGAAATTTTTCCTGACACCGGAAACTCCAAGAGAAAATCTCATTATTGAATTGCTCACTGCAAGTACCCAGTTATCAGCAGTTGAAATAAAAGGAGAAAGAACGGAATTAATGAGAGTTCCTGTGGCGATTAGTACCATAAAATTAGCTCCTCAAAAAGTAGCTACCTTACCAAATATTGGCGAAAAGGATGTTATGCGTTCTTTTCAATTAATGCCGGGTGTTTCGGGTAGTAATGAAACATCATCCGGATTATATGTCAGGGGAGGGACTCCTGATCAGAACCTTATTTTGTACGATGGCTTTACTGTTTACCAGGTAGATCATTTATACGGTTTTTTCAGCGCATTTAACTCAAATGCTATTAAAGATATACAGCTTTATAAAGGAGGCTTTGAATCAAAGTATGGAGGACGACTGTCAAGTGTTACCGAAATTACGGCAAAAGAAGGTAATCAAAAGAATTTTAATATTGGAGGTGATTTAAGTTTATTAAGCTTTAATGCATATATGGAAATTCCTATGGGTAAAAAAATTACATTTTTTGTCGCAGGAAGAAAATCATATAAGGGCCCTCTCTACAATAAAATTTTTAAGAAATTTAATACTCAGGGGACAGAAACGGAAACAAATACATCTTCCAATAGTCATATGCCATCAGGAATGGAAACAACCGTTACATCATTTTTTTATGATCTGAATTCTAAAATTACATACAGACCTACATCAAAAGACATTATTACACTTAGTTTTTATAACGGAACAGATAAGCTTGATAACTCAACGGAGATGAGTACTCCTTCATTTTTACAGAATAAAGGAATTGACCTAAATTCCAGCACAAGTGATTTAACAAAATATGGGAACCTTGGTGGGGCTTTGAAATGGTCAAGAAAATGGAATAACAAATTTTATGGAAATACATTAATAAGTTATTCCAACTACTATAGTAACCGTAATCGATCCGGTAATACTGCTTTTAAGGGACCGGGGGGCGATGATAAAAATGTGCAATCAGGGCTTCTGGAAAATAATAATTTGAAAGATTACAGTTTTAAAAGCGATTACCAATGGGATATTATTAAAGATAACAAAATTGAGTTCGGGTGTTTTGCAACATACAACGATATTCATTACTCTTACAGCCAAAACGATACTTCAACATATCTTAACCGGCAAGATTATGGGTTTATTTCAGGCGGATATGTTCAGGATAATTTAAAATTCTTTGATTCTAAACTTTCTCTAGTTCCGGGAGTCCGATTTACATATTTCAATATTACGAATAAACCTTATACTGAACCGCGTTTTTCAGCTAATTATAGTTTGACCGACAAGCTTCAGTTAAAATTTGCAACAGGAAGATACTATCAGTTTGTAAACCGGGTGGAAAGAGAAGATATTATGACAGGAAGCCGTGATTTCTGGGTACTCTCTGATGGAAATAATGTTCCTGTGGGAGAAGCAATGCATTATATCCTAGGTACAAGCTATGATACAAAAAATTATTTATATAGCGTGGAAGCATATTATAAAGACCTGAAAGGATTGACAGAGTACTCAATTCGATTTGAACCTCAAATGGGCGGTAATGGATACAGCGAAAACTTTTACAATGGTATTGGTACAGCCAAAGGTATAGAATTCCTTGCCCAAAAGAAAAGCGGCAAGTTAAACGGTTGGGTCAGTTATACTTTAGGGCAGTCACTTGATTATTTCACAGCATTTTCCAGTAAATGGTTTCCCGCTGACCAAGATGTTACCCACGAATTTAAAATTGTTTCGATGTACAAATGGAAACGCTGGGATTTTTCAGCTACCTGGATATTTGCAACAGGCAGACCTTACACAGCACCCGAAGGTGGATACCAGCTTACAATGCTCGACGGCGTTACCAGTAATTATATAACCGTGGGTGATAAGAATAGTTTGCGTTTTCCTGATTATCACCGCCTGGATATAGCAGCTAATTATAATTTTTTCAATTCAAAGAAAAAAGCTGTAGGATATATTGGATGTTCAATATTTAATGTGTATAACAGGAAAAATGTATGGTATAAAGAATATACTATTGTCGAAAAATATGTCATTGCAACAAATATAGACTACTTAGGAATTACACCAAACATAACGTTATCCTTTAAACTCAGATAATATGAAAAAAATGTTTCTTGTTATAGGATTGATTTCTTGTATAGTAATAATTTCCTGCAAAAAGAATAATGATACAAGTAATTCTGCGCAAGCAGTGGTAGAAGCTTATCTTATTCCAAATACAGCAGCCAGTGTGCATATAACCACTGAAATATTATATACATCGTCAGATACTTCGGCAGGCATAAATAATTTAAATGTTACAATCTCATGTAATGGCATTTCTCATACTTTAACTTCTACAGGA
>JBEKEO010000244.1:0-4563 GCA_050013795.1 Bacteroidales bacterium | reverse complement strand
AAAGAAGGAACAATTAAAGTAGTCGCAACTGATCATTGTCCCTTTAATTTAACAGGACAGAAAGATTTTGGAATTAATAACTTCACAAGAATACCTAATGGTGCCGGTGGAATAGAACATCGTCAGGCATTGCTTTATACCTATGGTGTATTGCAAAACAAAATTTCTCTTAACCAATTTGTTGCCTTAACATCAACTAATCCTGCAAAGATATTTGGACTTTATCCCGCAAAGGGCGAAATTGCTATAGGTTCAGATGCTGATATAGTTATCTGGGATTCGGATGTAATGAATATTATTTCTGCACAATCACAACATCAGCATTGTGATCGTAATATTTATGAAGGATTTTATACAAAAGGGAATGCCAAATATGTAATTAAAACCGGAAAATTGATTATTGATAAAGAAGATTCCTGTTTTGAAAAAGCAAAAGGTAAATTCTTAAAACGATTGGCAATTAGCTAATTCTTCTCTTTTATTTCTACTATAAATTTTCTCTTAAAATTGCAAAAAAGGCTGAATAATATTATTCAGCCTTTAATTTGTAAAACAGAAAGTCTTATAGAGAAATTCTCTCTGTTCCTTTTTTATAAAGTTTTTCAAGTATTGCCGAGGCATCCTTATATTTATTATTCAATATCATTGAAGCAATGATATAAGGCTTAAACCCTGCCTCTTTGTATGTTTCAATACGGTATTTTTCGAACACGCTTGCTGCTACTTCACCTTCTTTACAGGACACGTCCGAAATATCTGCAGGCAGGCAATGCATGTACAAAGCTTTTCCATTCTTGGTCAACTTCATTTTCTCTTCGGTGCATTCCCAGTTCTTGAACTTTGCATTATTGGCAAGGCACTCCTGCTCCAGAACTTTTAATCCATCTTTATCATTTTTCTGCAATAGTTGAGTTCTTCTCTCCATAACTTTATAAGGTGCCCAACTCTTTGGATAAACAATATCTGCATTCTTAAATGCATCATCCATTGAATTTACCACATTAAATTTACCACCAGTTGCAGATGCATTTTTCTTAGCAATATCTAAAACATCAGGTATCAGATCATAGCCTTCGGGATAAGCTAAGTCCACTTCCATACCAAAGCGTGTCATCAATCCAATGATGCCCTGTGGCACAGATAATGGTTTTCCATAACTTGGTGAATAAGCCCATGTCATGGCTATCTTTTTCCCTTTCAGGTTTTCTAATGAACCAAAATAATTTTTCAGGTGAAGCAAATCTGCCATAGCCTGAGTGGGATGATCAATATCGCACTGCAAATTAACTATGCCGGGTCTTGCAGGAAGCACTCCTTGCTTGAAGCCATCATCAAGGGCTTCGCCTACCTCAAGCATATAAGTATGTCCTGCGCCCAAGAACATATCATCACGTATGCCTATCACATCTGTTAAAAAAGAAATCATATTAGCTGTTTCACGCACTGTCTCACCATGTGCGATCTGAGATTTACCTTCATCCAGATCCTGCACTTCCAGTCCTAACAGGTTACATGCCGACGCAAATGAAAAACGTGTACGTGTAGAATTGTCGCGGAAATTTGAAATAGCAAGCCCGCTATCGAAACATTTTGCTGAAATATTATTATCACGTAAATGCTTTAATGCTTCCGCAACGAGTAATGTCTGAACCAGTTCCTCCTGTGATTTATCCCAGGTTAAAAGAAAATCTTTCTGGTAAAGAGCAGTTCTTAATTTCTTTATTTCTTCAATAATTTGATTGAATGATTTCATATTTTAATATTTAAAAATTAGTAATGAGAATCAAAATAATTATATCATATACGCATAAGCAGCATAAAATGCTGATGCCTTAACAAGATCACTTACCGGAACTTTTTCATTTGGTGCATGTGCCAGTACTTCGTTTCCAGGCCCAAAACCAATTAATGGAATTCCATAATATCCGTTGATAGTAACGCCATTGGTAGAAAATGTCCATTTGTCAACCAATGGTTTTTTGTTGAACAAGCCTTCAAAAGCCTTCACACCAGCCACAACTACAGGATGATTCTCTTCAATTTTCCATGTGGGATAATATTTTTCCATTCCGTATTTCAATCCGGTATAAGCTTCCTCTTCATAATAAAGCACTTCAACTTTGGCATCCACACCTTTTACAATCGCTTCAATTTCTGCAACAGCTGATTCTTTTGTTTCTCCCCAAGTAAGTCTTCTGTCAAGATGAAATTCGGCATAGTCAGCAACAGCACAAAGAGATGGGCTTCCTGATTTTATTTCCGAAATAGTAACTGTTCCTTTACCTAAAAACGGATCAGAACCTAAGCGTTCGTTTAATTTTTCTATTTCAAGTGCAGCGCGCGCTGCCATATAAATAGCGTTCTTTCCTCTTTCGGGTGCGCTGCCATGACAAGATACACCACGGAATTTCACAACTATTTCCATACGTCCCCTGTGACCCCTGTATATATTAAGATTTGTAGGTTCAGTGCTTATCACAAAGTCAGGTTTCAATTTCTCTTCTTCCACAATATACTTCCAGCACAAGCCATCGCAATCTTCTTCCATTACACTTCCAACAACTAAAAAGGTAAGATCCTTATCAAAGCCAAGTTCCTTTAATATTTTCCCTGAAGTAATAGCAGCAGCAGGTCCGCCTTCCTGGTCAACAGTTCCGCGACCATGAACAAAACCATCTTTTATTTCACCCGAGAAAGGATCAAAGTTCCAGTTGTCAATATTGCCGACATCAACAGTATCCATGTGTCCGTCAATAGCAAGTATCCTTTTGCCATTGCCAATCCTGCCTATCACATTGCCTAAACCGTCAATTTTCACTTCATCAAAACCTGCCTCTTCCATTTGGCGTTTCAACTCAAGCTGCACATCTTTTTCATTCATGCTGGTTGATTTGATCTTCACCAGTTTCGAAAGGTTGTTGGCTGTATAATCTTTATATTTTTCGGCCAGCGCATTTATTTTATCAAATATTTCACTCATAGTAATTATTTTAAAAGGAATGCAAAATTAAAAATAGTTTTGAATTCCGGTCTAGACATGATTGCTTCTTAATTTTTCAGAAGAAAGCAATATCACTTCGTAAGTTGCAGGCAAAGAGAAATCAGGTTCAATTTGATGATTGCCAACTGCCGAAACAGCATCTTTAATGGCCAGCCAAACAGAAAATGCAAGCATGAAAGGAGGTTCTCCAACAGCTTTGCTTTTGAGTATAGTTCCTTCATTCGGGGCATCTTTTAAAAGTTCAACCCTGAAATCTTTAGGAATATCATTCACCGTTGGTATCTTATAAGTGTCGGGTGAATGAGTGAGCAGGTTGCCTTTTTTATCCCACTTCAATTCTTCAGTAGTTACCCAACCCAGACCCTGTACAAAACCACCTTCAATCTGTCCAATGTCTATACCTTCGTTAATAGAATCTCCCACATCATGAATGATATCTGTCCTTATTAATTTATACATCCCAGTAAGCGTATCTATTTCTACTTCTGAAACCGACATGCCATAAGCAAAATAATAAAACGGTATTCCCTGCCCTTTTTCCCTGTCGAAATAAATACCAGGGGTCTTATAAAAGCCGGTAGAACTCAAGCTTACCTGGCTTAAGTATGCTTGGTTTACTATTTTATCAAACTCAATTTTTCTGTCAGGATTTGCTATATCAAAAATTAGGTTGTCTTTGTAAATAATATTTTCAATTTGGGTTTTAGCTCCAGAGAAATTTTTTTCAAATTCTGCAATTACTATTTCTGCAAGCCTTGACTTTATAGTATCAATCGCATCCTTCACAGCCATGCCATTAATGTCGCTGCCTGTAGATGCAGCAGTAGGAGAGGTATTGGGGACTTTAGAAGTATTAGTGGCATTTACTTTTATTTTATCCGGCGACAAACCGAGTTCTACAGAAGCGATCTGAAGTATCTTGGTATTCAGTCCTTGTCCCATTTCTGTGCCGCCGTGATTTACAAGCAGAGTGCCATCCGTGTATATATTTACCAATGCGCCGGCTTGATTTAGAAATGAAGTGGTAAACGAAATGCCGAATTTTACAGGTGTTAATGCAATACCTCTTTTCACAAATTCGTTTTCACAATTGAATTTTTCAATTTCTTTTTTACGATCAAAATATGTTGAGGAAGCAACGATCTTGTCATACATGGTATAAAGTCTGTTATGCTCTACTTTTTGCCCATAAGGTGTATGGCAATTATTATCATGCTTATAAAAATTCAATAGTCGTATCTCAGCTGCATCTTTTTTAAGGAAACGTGCTATCCTGTCAATAGCAGTTTCTATAACTGCTATTCCCTGCGGTCCCCCAAAGCCCCTGTAAGCCGTATTCGACGGAAGATTTGTTCGCCATGCTTTTCCTATTATTTGAACATCAGGAAGAAAATATGCATTATCAGCATGAAGTGTAGCCCGCTCCAATATTGCCATTGACAAATCTGTAGCATGACCGGCATCTGCATTCAACTCCACTTTATATGCAAGGATTTTTCCCTGCTCATCAAAACCAACTTCATATTTCGAAAGATATCGGTGGCGTTTACCTGTCATTATCT
>JBEKEO010000243.1:0-4599 GCA_050013795.1 Bacteroidales bacterium | reverse complement strand
TTGTAATTTTGATGAGAAAACTATTAGTCTATTTCAGCGTGCAGGTCTTAAGCATATCGAATTTGGCACTGAATCGCTTAGTGATACCATGCTGAAAAATTACAATAAACCTTTTAGGGTTGCTGATATCTTTGATGCTTCAAAAATTTGCAATAAACTAGGAATCGACTATGCCCATTTTTTAATTTTAGGTGGTTATGGTGAGAGCATGGAAACACTGAACGAAACGTTTGAGAATTCGAAAAAAATGGAAAATACTGTTTACTTTCCATTTATCGGGATGCGTATTTATCCAGGAACTCGCTTATATAAAATTGCTTTGGAAGAAAACAAGATTGAACCGTCTAATGATCTGCTGCCTCCTGCATATTATATTTCAGATAAAATAGATATTGGTACCTTAAAAGAGGATGCTTTCAAAACAAAGAAAAGATGGATATTTCCGGATGATGAGCTTTCAGGTATTATGAGCAAAATGAGAGATAAAAATAAAAAAGGACCACTTTGGGAATATTTAATTCGATGAAACCAGAACAATTCGAACCGGAAGAACTGATACCGCAAAGGCCACCTATGATGATGGTTGACCGTTTGATCGGATGCAATAAAACGATTACCAAATCAAGGTTTTTCATTAAAGAAGATAATATATTTTGCGATAACGGTTATTTTACCGAGCCTGGGCTAATTGAAAATATCGCACAGACTGCTGCCGCCAGAATAGGGTATCTAAGTAAGAATAGCGAACAAAAAGTGTTGATTGGATATATTGGTGCTATTAAAGATTTAAAAATATATTTTCTTCCAAATGTATCGACCGAAATTTCAACAGAAGTTACCATCGAAAATGAGATAATGGGCTTTACCATTATCCATGGTAGAGTACTATCAAATAACAGTGTTGCTGCAGAATGCAACATGACAATATTTATCAAACAATAATTTTATTGTATTCTTGGTTCAATTTATAAATGCAAGGTAACTTGTTAAGGAAAAGGCTTTTCTATATTCTGAAGTCTCCTGTAAAATTGCAGAAATTAGTATCCTCGAAGAATATTTTGCAGTTTACGTGAATATTATTCCTGTCAATATTTCGGATCTTTAAATCAAAATTTATAATTAAATTCTGAAGTGGTGTTAACAGGTTATTAAGCTTGATAGCTGAGCTTTTCGTGAGCATAATTTCTGCTTGCAAAATATCTGATAATATCTCTTTTATCATTTGAATCATACATACACCCGGAACTACTGGGCTTTCAGGGAAATGACCTTTAAATATGGGATGTTTCGGATTAAGAGTTACCTGTGCGGTTGCATTCGTCCTGTCATCCGACACAACTAAATTATCTATTTCAAAGAAATTATTCAGTAGCATTTTTATTAATAAATCTATTTGACAATAATACTATTAATCTTTTTGGAATTAGAATTATTTAAAATCAAATACATCATCCGAAATATCTTTATTCAATGTTTTATTGACAAAATCAATGCTGATATAATCACCGTCTGGTTCAGTCAATTTGATATTGGAAACGGAATAATTTGTTTTATCAAAATATATATCTATTTGCGAAAGAGTTTCCTTTTGTTTTGCAATTAACGGAATCATTTTTAAATAAAAATGTAGGCTGCTTTCTGAATAAGCTGTCGAATAATCATTTTCAGTAACCGAAATATTTCCCTGAATAAAGCTAAGCATAAGGACACCCAGTTCTTTGAACATCTTATTGGATTCGGTATCGAATTGCTTTTTTGAGCTATCATCTTTAATAAATACCTTTTTTCGGGACATAATAATAAGATATGAATAAGGACTAGTATATTCCCATCTAATACAGTTTGGTTTTTTGAACCAAAAGTGCCCTTTCGAAGTGACTTTATCAGTAAGCATGCCCATACTTCTTACCTGAATAAATTCACTTTCAATAGTCTTTGAGTTTTTTGATGCATTTAGTAAATTGCTTTTAAAATTGTCTATATTAGCAATAGCAGTATAGGTCTCTTGTGCATTAACAAATGCAGTATTAAAAATTAAAATAAATAAGTAAAAAGTTCTTTTAATTATCTGCCTGTTCATATGCATGAATATTAAGTAGCTCATCAAGTCTAATAATTTTATAATTGCATTGGCGTGCATAATCAATAAATGATTTAAGAACATCAATAATTTCCGAGCTTGTATCATGAAACAATACAACGGATCCTGGTCTGATCTTTTGCCGAAGTCTTTTTTCTAATATTTTTCTGTTTTTTATTACAGTATCTCTAGATTTCAACGACCAGCCGACTGAAGTATAATTCATTTTGGATACTGCTTTTCTTAAAGCAGGATTTGTTACACCATAGGGAGGCCTGAACAATTTTATTTTTTTAAAAATATTATTTTCTATAATCTCTTCTGTTTTTTTTAATTCTTCTGTCATTTGCTTCGCTGAATACATATCAAACCAGAAATGATGAGTGTAGCTGTGATTTCCTATAAGGTTGCCTTCTTTATCAATTCTTTTTAATGTGTTTACAAATTTTTCTATTTGTTTACCCACTAAAAAAAAAGCAGCTTTTATATCATATTTATTTAATACGTCTAAAACCCGCTCTGTTCTATCGCATGGACCGTCGTCAAATGAAATGGCAATAACTCTTTCATTTGTTTCTAAATGATAAATTGTTTTAATATAAAACATAAGACGAAAATCAATAGAACCATAAATAAGAAAAAAGATGTAGCAACAAATAAAAGCAACTATAAAGTAAATGGCATAAAATGAAATGAATGCATATATGGTAATAGATAATACAATAGCAATAATGAAAATAATATTTGCAATTTTATAATTAGGCATACTTCAATAAGATGAACGAATGACTCAGATTCCTGTAATTGTTGTAAATTAAAATATTTTTCAATTTGCTCTCGTGCACATTATTTATTCTGATAAAACCAGGAATACTTTGTCCTTTTAAAATAGCTGCAGCCATCCATATAGCAAACGATGAAGCCGTATGATATTCTCCGCATAGATGTTTGAAATAAGCACACGCATTATTTTCGAAAATTGTTTTTGTTAGCTCATAATAAAAATGGTCAAACCTGTTGTCTCCGTTAATTCCTAACATTACCAAATCAATATCACTTTTTTCAATATTATTATTTTTTAAAAAGGATTCTGCACTTTCTTTTACAGACTCAGCATCCATCGAATATGAAAATGTTTCAACTGAGCAGATCTTAGCAAAAGATGATTGTGTCGGTTTATTTAATAGAAGGAAAAAAGCGGAACCTTCGCCGGCAATAGTTCCCTTTGTAGTACTGTTAAGTATATTAAGATTGCTGAGATTCCCTGTTTTCCAATGGCCCATTCGGTTCGTAATTGCAAAAGTATTAGGTGTAATTTCATCGGCACTTCCTATTAATACTTTTTCAACCGAATCTTCCCTCAACATCAAAAGACTATCTAACAAAGCACTCTCAAAAGAAAGTCCCCTGTGGGCATAAGTTATATTATATGCGTGGCATTTCAAATTCAGCGAAATTTGAGAGCTGATTGTATTGTGTGTTGACTGAATAAATGGTGTAGGGTTTAAAAGATTTTCTTCATTCAGAATTATTGATGAAAGAAATTTCTCAGTATCCTCTACACATCCCAATCCTGTTCCTGTTATAATTGCATCCGGATTCTCAATTCCTGCATTTTCCAAACATGATTTTGCTGTATATATCCCCATTTTTACCAGGCGACTCATTCTTCTGGCGGCCATCGGATCGATGTATTTTTTATATATAGGTTCTATACATTTCAAATACAGGGTGTCTCTTAGCCCCATCATATCATCTGGAATACCGCAACTATTGATAGTTTGCTGCGGAGATATGCATGACATGCCGTTTATATATGCTTCTGTCTTTAGCATCTCGAAAATATAAGTGACGTATTATTCCCCCCGAAACCGAATGAATTCGATAAAACATTTTTAACTTCGGAATCCTTTATTAAATGGGTAACAGGAGCAATTTTTAATTCGCTCATTGGTTTAGAGAAATTCAGATTCGGAAAGATCAAATTATGCTCGATAGATAAAATGCTTAGCACGGCTTCTATTGCCCCGGAAGCACCCAAAGTATGACCTGTAAATGATTTGGTAGAACTGAAATAAGGCACTGATGATCCAAAAATATTTTCAATTGCTATTCCTTCTGAAAGATCATTGTTTGGAGTTCCCGTTCCATGAACATTTATATAACTTATATCATCCGGCTCTAAGCATGCAGTCTTTAGAGCTTTCAATATAGCAAGTTTTGCTCCATCCCCTTCCGGTGAAGAAGCTGTTTGATGGTATGCGTCACATGCATTTCCATAACCTTTTACTTCGCAATAAATCTGTTTATTCTTTTTTCCAAGAAAACGCTCTGATTCCAAAACAAGATACCCTGCGCCTTCTCCTAAATTTAATCCGCTCCGTGTTTCATCAAATGGGCGACAAGGCTGACGGTCAAGTATCATTAATGAATTAAACCCATTTAAAGTAAAACTTGTCAGAGCATCCACTCCGCCAACAATTACTCTGTCAAGAATATTATTTTTAATAAGCCTGGCT
>JBEKEO010000242.1:0-4601 GCA_050013795.1 Bacteroidales bacterium | reverse complement strand
CAGGATAAAGGATGACCAGAAAGATATAGAAACCAATAAATCCGACCAGGAAAAAGCCACACAGCAAATTGAAGACCAGAAAAAGGTAGTGAGCGATGTACAGGATAAGCTGGATGCCATTAAATAACAGAAAGAATCAAGTCCAAAGTTTCAAGCACCAAGCCTCAAGTAATAAGTAATCCGTTTTTATTAAAGACTAGTTTTGTTCCTTTCTATTATTTCAAACGGAATTTTAGTATCTGCATATACCTGCCATAGTTTAATTTTATCATTTTCTGTAATTGCTTTCCATGCAGCAGGCAGGTGAAAATGATTGCTTTTAGCAGGATTATGAAGATTATGGTACGTGCCACTGGCAAAGCCGAACAATGCTGAACACTCTTTACCGGGAATATAGCCTGATATTTCAATCATATAATCAGGGAACCATTCGAAATACATTTTCCACGAAGTCCTCATTTTATCTTTGCCCTTCACGATGTTGTTATATGCATCAATAAATATGTGGTCGTCAGTCATTAAGCGGCACATTCCTTCCACGTCATGCTTATTAATAAGTTCAGCAAATTCAAGTATTATTTTTTTATCCATGATGTTTTATTTATAAGTAATCTTTTTGAAGCTTTGAGATTCTTTGTAAAACTTTGTGTATAGCTATTCCATCCTTTCTTTGTCAGGATAAACTCCGTTACTCAAAGTTACCACAAAGTTACTCAAAGAAATTCTTTTATTCATAACATATCAAAATAATATTTATCCTAATTTTACCATAAAAAATAGTTGTTTATGAAAGCCATGATGTTGCATGCTGTTACTTCGCTTGATAATAATGAACATCCTTTACAATATACCGAAGTGTCTGTTCCTGTCCCGAAGGAGAATGAAATACTGATAAAGGTAAGTGCATGCGGCGTTTGCCATACCGAACTGGATGAAATTGAAGGACGTACTGCGCCTTCATTCTTTCCCGTCATTCCCGGTCATCAGGTGGTGGGAGTTGTAACCGCCAAAGGGAAATCCGTTTCAAAGTTCAATATGAACGACAGGGCAGGAGTAGGCTGGTTTTATTCGGCTTGCGGCAAATGCGAGTATTGCCAGAAAGGACTGGAAAACCTTTGTTCTTCCTTTAAAGCAACAGGCAGGGATGTGCATGGCGGTTATGCCGAATATATTGCTGTTCCCGAAGATTCAGCCTTTCCTATTCCCGAAGGTTTCACCAATGCCGAAGCAGCTCCTTTGTTATGCGGGGGCGCCATAGGATACCGTTCGTTAAAGCTGACGAACATAAAAAATGGAGATGCATTAGGACTTACAGGTTTCGGCGCTTCGGGTCACCAGGTGCTGCAGCTTTCAAAACACCTGTACCCTGCATCCAAAGTATTTGTTTTTTCGAGGAATGAAAAGGAGCAGCAGTTTGCCTTATCGCTTGGCGCCGACTGGGCAGGGGATATTTCATCCCAACCGCCCGAATTATTGTCCGCTATTATTGATACCACTCCTGCATGGAAACCCATAGTAGAGTCCTTAGGTTTTTTAAAAGCAGGAGGCAGACTGGTAATAAATGCCATCCGCAAGGAAGACAGGGATAAGGAACAATTGCTGAAGCTGGATTACCAACAGCATTTATGGATGGAAAAGGAAATAAAATCGGTGGCCAATATAACCGCCCGCGATATTGAAGAATTTTTTGAAATAGCGGCTGTAATGAACTTAAAACCAACAGTTATCACTTATCCGCTTAAAGAAGCCAACAAAGCCCTGCTCGATTTAAAGCGGGGTTCCTCGCATGGGGCGAAAACACTTATCATATAGGTCGACTTTTCATTAAATCTGGTGCTTCTTTTAATCACTATTTTCTAAGTTTTCTGACTACGTGACAGCAATACATACAAAAAAATCGTGTTTTTAGTGAAATATCAGCATGATTGACACCATTTTTTCAATGAAATTGGCATTTCTTTCAAAGAATTAGTTAATTCATTCAATCAACCTATAGGTTCATGCAATCAACTTGTATAAACATGCATGCAACAATGTGAAACAGATTAAAACCCTAATGAAATACTTCAAATATCATCAATAACAATTTACAATTATCAGTAATTTGGTAAAATACCCTTAAAAAGATGTGAAATACAGGGATATTTTAGGGTAAATAGGAAAAATGTTAATTTTGGGTGAGATAATAAAAACAATTGTTTGAGCAAAGCAATTAATTCATTGCGGATTGCTGTACTTTTGTTTTTAGCAATTTACAGGTTAGGTTTAATTGGAAAAAGACATGGAAAAAAGAGACATTGCGGTTAAACAAATAAAGGCCGCAGCTAGACATTATAATAAAGGAGATTATATCTGTTCAATTACGTTATCTGGAGCAGCTGAGGAAATACTTGGACGCATTGCAAAAAAAAGGACAAAGACAAATCAATTAGAAGGAGAAATTATATATTTAAGAAGCGTATATTTCTATTTCTCTGGACAAAATCTTTCAGACAAAGAGTTGATTAAGAAAATAAATAAGGTAAAAAATGAATTAAAACATAATGACAATGGTGACAATGAATGGGTAGATGCTGATTTTGAATATGAAGCTGCAATGTTATTTATCAAAGCAATGAAAAACTATTTTGATTGTTACAAAGAATTCCCAAATGATAAAATAGCAAATGGATTATTTGATCATCTAACATTATAAATACAACTACGCCTTACTTAGCATTTCTTCAATGGCTTGTGCGTAGGTGTAATTAGAAACAGTAAACATCATCCTTCAATTAATTAAAACTTCCGTTTCCGAAAAAAAGAGTACCTTTATAAAAAATTAAACAATCATTATTAAAAACAGGAGGTTAAAATGAACGCATGGATTTATGTAGTAGCAGCAGTAATAATTATATTCTTTTCGGGTGTACGTATTGTAAGGCCTACCGAAAGAGGACTGGTTGAACGGCTTGGGAAGTATCATCGTTTTGCCAATCCCGGATTTCACTGGATAATCCCCGTTATTGAAAAAATGTACCAGGTTAACGTTACAGAATGCATGGTAAATGTGGAATCGCAGGAAATAATAACCAACGATAACCTTAATGCCAGCGTGGATGCGCAAATCTATTTTAAAGTGAAGCCGGATGAAGACAATGTAAAAAGTTCAATTTATAATGTAAATAATTATAAGTGGCAGATAGTTAATCTTGCCCGCACTACATTGAGAAATATTATCGGCACACTTACATTAAAGTCGGCCAATAGTGAAAGAGGTAAAATAAATTCAGAATTGCATAAAATTCTGCTTCTTGAAACGCATAACTGGGGTATTGAGATAGTACGAACAGAATTGAAAGAGATAGATCCTCCTAAAGATGTTCAGGAAACCATGAACAAAGTAGTAAAAGCCGAAAATGAAAAAATTGCGGCTATTGACTATGCAACAGCAGCGGAAACTGTTGCTGACGGAACAAAACGAGCAAAAATAAAAGAAGCAGAAGGTTTCAGACAATCAAAAATATTGCATGCCGAAGGTGAAGCTGAAGCGATAAAACTGGTGAATGAAGCAGCAGATAAATATTTTATCGGAAATGCACAATTGCTGAAAAGGCTGGAAACGCTGGAAGCATCATTGGCTAACAATGCAAAAATTGTTATTCCTTCAGGTTCTGAACTGGTGAATATCATTGGCGAGATGGCAGGGGTTGTTCCACTGAATATGAAACCGAAAGAAAAGGTAAATTAAGAACTTTTTTTTCTTAAAAGAAAATATAAAACGGTCGGCATTATTGTCCGACCGTTTTATATTTAGATTCCTAAGTCTTTGAAATATCCATTTCAAAATATCTTACACCTTCCACAGGATTGAACCTGTAAGGCTCTGTTTCTTTAAAGCCTGCTTCAATATATAGTTTTATTGCTGCTTTCATAGTGGATATAGTATCAAGCCTCATCTTTTTATAACCTAAGCTTTGAGCAAGGTCAATAGCTGCATTCAGCAATGGCTTTCCGAATCCACAACCACGAAAGGAGGGTTTGATATACATCCTTTTCAGTTCGGCAATGTCTTCATCAAATTTTCTGATGCCTGCACATCCTGCATAGTCTTCATTTGACTTTAAAAGTACTATGCCTCCGGAATGAGAGCCATATTGAATTTGTATCTCATCCAACTCTTTATCAAAATGCTGAAAACAAAGATCAAATTCAAGACTGCCTGCATATTCAAGGAATAGTGCTTTTGCAATCCTGTATTCGCTTTCAGACGATGCGCTGTGTAAAGAATATTTTATTTCAGCGGTTCCCAATCTGCGAAGTATTCAAATACAACATTTGTTTGCGGGTCGGTTGTCCACGATTCGTTGGAATTGTATGTCCATCCCATTGTTTCAGAACCTCCTCCTCCTTGCGTTGTAATATAGAACCTGTTCGACAGCGAACCAAAATAAGCAGCCTGATCTCTTGGTGAAGGCTGATCTCCACCGCTTGGATCAACGGGTATCCATCCATATCCAGGTAGATATACTTCACACCAGCGGTGAAAGATGTCATCCATGGAAGCATCATCACCTCTTACAACTACAGAACCTGCATAACGTGCAGGAAGTCCTGCAGCC
>JBEKEO010000241.1:0-4618 GCA_050013795.1 Bacteroidales bacterium | reverse complement strand
CTGGTAGTTGGAGAGAAAGAAGAGGCAGATGGAACGGTTTCAGTCCGTCAGCAGGGAAAAGGTGACCTTGGAACATTTTCCATAAAAGATTTTGCTGATATGGTAAATAATGAGATAAAGTCAATGCTTGAAGATTAAAAAATATTAAAAAAGTAATAACCAATTAAGGAGGATAAAGTATAGCAACAACAGAAAGTTTCAGGCCATATATTCGACGTGGCGGGCCTAGGCAGAAAGAAGATGCCCATGCAATCAACGAAAAGATAAAAGCCCCCGTGGTACGTGTTGTAGGCGAAAATATTCAACCAGGGATTTACCCAATAAAGGAAGCGTTACAGATAGCTACCGAACATGAGCTGGATCTTGTGGAAATATCTCCTACCGCAAATCCACCGGTTTGCAGAGTGATTGATTATAAAAAATTCCTTTATGAACAGAAAAAGAAACAGAAAGAAATAAAAGCCAAAGCAGCTAAAGTTGTTGTAAAGGAACTAAGGCTTAGCCCGAATACTGATGAACATGACTTTCAATTCAAACTCAGGCATGCCCTCAAATTCCTTGAAGAAGGAGCAAAGGTTAAAATAGATGTGTTCTTTAAAGGCAGGTCTATCGTTTATAAAGAGCAAGGCGAGATAATTCTCCTGAAATTTGCAGATGCAATTATCGATTATGGAAAAATAGAACAATTACCGAGACTAGAAGGAAAAAGAATGATAATGATAATTGCACCAAAGAAAAAATAAGACTAAATAAAATAACAATTAAAATTAGTACCAATGCCAAAAATGAAAACAAAATCCGGAGCCAAAAAGAGATTTTCTTTTACAGGTACCGGTAAGATCAAACGTAAACATGCATACAAGAGTCATATCCTTACTAAAAAAGAAACGAAAAGGAAAAGAAATCTTACCCACGTTGCAATGGTTGATAAAGCTGATGAACGGAATGTGAGAAGAACTCTGTGTGTTTAATTAATTAAGTATTAACCTTGCATACAGCTCCAAAAGATCCTGTTTATAACGGGACGCTGTATCAAAAAAAACAAACAAAATGCCAAGATCAGTAAATGCAGTAGCATCAAGAGCAAGAAGAAAGAAAGTACTGGAAAAAACAAGAGGGTACTTTGGCTCAGGGAAAAATGTCTGGACGGTCGCAAAGAATATTTACGAGAAAGGGCAGCAGTATGCCTACCGCGACAGACGCAACAAAAAACGTAATTTCAGAAGCCTGTGGATAATACGCATCAATGCAGGTGTGAGAGAATTTGGAATGTCTTATTCTGAGTTCATGGGGAAGCTTCATGAAAAAAATATCAACATCAACAGGAAAGTGCTTGCCGATCTGGCAATGAACAATCCTGAAGCTTTTAAAGCCATTGTTGAAGCAGTAAAATAGAAAGCTGTTATTTTAAAGATAAAAAGGGAACTAATTTAGTTCCCTTTTTTATTTAATTAAAATGTTTATATACATCTCTTAATAATACTTTTATTAACGTATATTAACATGTAAAGATGAAAATGATATAATATTGGCATTAATATTGTATGAAAGTACGTAAATATATTAAATAAACTAAAAAATAAAAATTATGAAAACAATTAGTAAGATAATGGCAATTGCTGTAATAATCAGCATTACTGCCGCAAGCACAATTAAAGCACAGGATGTGCAGAAAAAGCAAATTAAAAAGTCCGAAAGCACTAAAATTTCTAACAAACAGCTTAAGGTAAGTTCTTTGAAGCCTGCTGAAGAGAAGAAAACAGCTTCAGTTTCAGGCAATGCAAACGATACGAAGAAAAACGCTAATGTGAATTCAGGCACGAAGAAGCTAAAAATTTCATCAGCTAATGTAAAGGCTTCAAAAGCTGTTAAAAGTAAAGGGAAACCTGTAAAAAAAGAAATTACTCCAGCCGCAATCCCAAAAGCAGCAGCAAGCGGTAAATAGTATGTTCTTTGCCATTGACCATTAAAATTGAAAGGAGAGTATCACTCTCCTTTTTTATTTTGAAAAATGAATACATGGAATATTATTTGCTCATTTACTTTTATTAAGTTTCAGATTAGTTTGAATGGAAATATTTGTTAAAAAAGTATGTTTACTGGACTTTCGGTTTTTCATAACTTATCTTTGCAAGTTAAAAATATGAGGATAAAAATGAAAAGAATTTACATAATTGTATTGTTAGCTTTAATTACTTATAATTTAAGCAAAGCGCAGGTAAAAATATTATATGATGCTACCAAGGCTGAGACTGCGGGTAGCGCTGATTGGGTTATTGATGCAGATGCACATAATCTTGGTTATGGATCTGGTCCAGCTGTATTGGGTGGAGGTACTGAATCAAATGCACAGCAAGTTCCCACACCTGCTCAATCTGGAATTACAAGCTCAACTGTTGAAACATACTGGGATGGAGCCATTTCTTCCTGGGGGATAGACATGGTAAAAAAAGGATATTATGTAGAAACACTTCCTTACAATGGTTCTATAACATACGGTAGTTCAAGTAATGCTCAGGATCTTTCGAACTATAAGGTATTTATTGTTGATGAGCCTAATATAAAATTTACTACTGCTGAAGATACCGCGATAAAGCAATTCGTTAGAAATGGCGGAGGTTTGTTTATGGTCTCCGACCATACCGGTTCTGACCGCAATAATGACGGATATGATTCTCCAAAAATATGGCAAATGATTATGGATACCAATGGTGTACATCCTTTTCCATTCGGAATAAGTGTTGATTATGTTGATATTTCCGGAACTTATCCCTATGTAGCCAATCTGCCTGGCGATCCATTACTGCATGGTGTAATGGGTAATGTAACTGAAGTAATGTGGAGTGATGGTACAACCTTTACTTTGAAACCTGCAAATAACCCTACTGTAAAAGGTGTTGTATATACTACTTCATCAACTACAGGTAATACTGGTTGCCTGGTTGCATATTCAAAGTATGGGGCAGGACGCGTTGTGGCTATGGGTGATAGTTCTCCTACCGATGATGGTACAGGGGATCCGGGTGACAACTTATACTATGGTTGGACAGTAGATGCCGGTGGAAATCATGAAAGGCTTATTGTAAATGCTACAATTTGGCTTGCCGGAGATTCAACACTTGCAATTCAAGAAATAGATGAAACGAGTTCGGTTTTAGTAAATCAACTCACATACCCGGGCTTTACTAAATTTGTAGTTTCGTCATCCGATAACATAGCTAATTCAGAGTTTTGCGTTTACGATATGATGGGAAAACTTGTTATGAGTTTCTCCAACCCGGTTAACAGTGACATTGTTATTCGTAATGATAAAATCGGAAACGGTATCTATATTTACAAACTCATTGTAAATGGAAACGCCGTTAAAACAGGAAAGTTTGCTATAATAAAGTAAATTTATTGGTTTTTATATCCTTTTGCTACTGCATCAACTATAGCATTGACAAGATTCATCTGAAGTGAATCGGAAGGGCTTTCGGGCAATTCAATAGTTACAACTTCTTTTCGTTTGTTATCACCAAAATAACTGCCGATAGATCCTTCGGTCTTATAACCTATATTATCAAGCAGTTTTTGTCTGGTACGTTTTGAAATAAAAGAGGCAAGGTCTAATCCGGTTCCATCGTATTGCACACAATTCATAAACTGATGAAGAATGATAAATGCATCAGGATGATACATGCTATCTATTTTAAGAATAAACTTTGTTTCGGTTTCGGAAGCGGGTTGAATACCTCCCCAGTAGTTTTTTTTGTCATATTTTAATTTAGCCGAATCTATATACACCCAATTACTTGCAGGGAAATTCCGGTTAATATCAATTCTGTTAGAATTGGTCCTTATATTCAATAAATTACCATCCGGATTTGCAGAGGGAATGCAAATGAGAGTGTTCTTCATGTCGCTCCTTGCAAATATTTCATTTAAAACCCTTGTAGATATCAATATCCCTGCTTTTTCATTTCCATGAACACAACCTATCAGCATGATATTTTCACCGCTATTTCCTTTTTTAAAACAACGGATGAGGTGATTTTGCGGGGTTGTTTGCATCATCACCAATTCATCGGGAAGAACTGAATGTAATGCATATAATGAAGAAGAAACTATTATAACAAATAGACAAAACAGTAATTTTATCTTGAACCGGCGCATATTTTTTAAAAGAAGAATAATTAATTTTCTGTTTTTGAAGTGGATTGGTAATTTTATACGTCAGACAGCTAATAAAAGATGCAAAGTTTTCAGGAGAAACTTAAAATTAATACTTTTGAGGCTGTACCCTATTGATACAATGAAAGCAAAAGCCTTTTTCAAAGAACTGTTCAAAGATACTGTAAGCACCGCTATTGTTATGTTCAGGATTATGATTCCTGTATCAATAGTTGTAAAGGCATTGCAGATGTCTGGTTTAATTGTGTATATCGGTATTGCTTTAGCACCGCTTATGAAGTTTGTAGGCTTGCCCGGTGAAATGGGGCTAGTGTGGGGAACAGGAATGATTACAAATCTATTCGGAGGAACTCTTGCTTACCTTAATATTGCCCCTTCGCTTCACCTTACTACTGCCCAGACCACTATCATTTGCCTTATGATGCTGGTGGCGCATACTTTCCCT
>JBEKEO010000240.1:0-5622 GCA_050013795.1 Bacteroidales bacterium | reverse complement strand
ATAATATTGGTTGTTGGCGATCAAGGGCGGGTTAAAACTATTTCCAAGCATTTTACCAATATTGAATGCCAGATACAGAATAGGGAGTTTGTAACGCATACCGGAACCTACAATGGAAAAAGAATTACAGCACTTTCGACCGGCATTGGAACTGACAATATTGATATAGTTGTAAACGAACTGGATGCCCTGGTAAATATTGACCTTGAAAAACGTGAAATAAAAGAAAAACATACAACTCTTAATATTATTCGGCTTGGTACTTCAGGTGCTTTGCAGGGAGATATTCCTGTTGACGATTTCGTCATGTCAGAGTACGGGCTTGGTTTCGACGGATTACTAAATTTTTATAAAACCGATAAAAACATTTATGATGAAGGAATTACTGAAGCCTTCATTAAACATACAGCATGGGAGCCAAAACTTGCAAGACCATATACAGTTAAGGCTTCTGAAATATTGATGAAGAAACTTGGCGATGGTTTATTCAAAGGTATTACAGCTACGGCTTCCGGATTCTACGGACCACAAGGAAGGCAGTTACGTATTGTCCCTGCAGACCCTTTACTTAATGACAAAATGGAAACCTTTAAATATAAAGGACACCGCATTACAAATTTTGAAATGGAAACGTCAGCTCTTTACGGGCTTGGTGCAATACTCGGGCATCAAACAGTTACTATATGTACTATTATAGCCAACCGAGTGAGCAAACAATACAGCAAAGATTACCATCCTGCCATAGAGAAAATGATACAAACTGTTCTTAACAGAATCACCACATAAAAAACTGGAGAATGGATCAGAAGGATGAGCGTGAAATAAAAGCTCTTATTAGCCTGACAGATGAGCCTGATGAACGTATCTTTGAAGAGATAGCCGATAAAATATTTTCTTTTGGTGCAAATGCAGTCCCTTTTCTTGAAGAAAGATGGGAAAACTCATTCGATCCATCTATGCAGCAACGCATCCTAAATATCATTCATAAAATACAATACGATATCATAACAAATGAACTAGGTAATTGGGTAAAGTTTGGTTCACATAACCTTTATATTGGTTATCTGCTCATTACCCGCTTTCAATATCCCGAAATAAAAGAAGAAGAAATTAAAAGCAAGCTGGAAGAAATAAAACGCGATATTTGGCTTGAACTTAATGAAGGTCTTACTGCACTTGAAAAGATAAAAGTTATTAATCACATCTTCTATGATGTTCACGGTTTCATCGGTAATACAACTAACTTTCATGCTCCTCAGAATTTTTATCTTAATACCCTGCTTGAAACCCATAAAGGAAATCCTTTATCACTTGGGTTGCTATACATTATCATTGCTCAACAGTTACAACTGCCTGTGTTCGGAGTAAACCTCCCCGAACATTTCGTTTTAGCATACACCAATGATCTTTCAGCAGAGAAACTCAGTTTTCTTGATGATGGTGAAGTGCTGTTTTACATCAATCCTTTCAGCAAAGGCGCCGTATTTTCAAAGAAGGAAATAGAATTATTCATCAAACAACTTAAAATCGGATCACAGGATATTTTCTTCAGACCATGTACTAATCAGGATATTATCATCCGTTTGATAAATAATTTAATTTACGCTTACGATAAACTCGGTCACACTCAAAAGATTGAAGAACTTAAGATGCTGATGAAAATTGTCAGTAAGCAATAAGAAGGTAAAATTAACATTACAAAAATTTATTAAGATGAAATTCAGTGTTAAACAAATTGCAGACATGCTTAATGGAACCATTGAAGGTGAACAGGAAGCTTACGTTGACAAATTATCAAAGATAGAAGAAGGAGAGCCAGGCTCCCTATCGTTTCTTGCAAATCCTTTATATACTCATTACATTTATAAAACTAATGCAACTGCCGTTATTGTAAATAAAAGCTATGTTCCCGAACACCCTGTTAAAAGTACACTTATCCGGGTTGAAAGTGCTGAATTAGCTTTTGCGAAACTCCTTGAAATGTATAACCAGATAAAGTTAAATAAAGTGGGCATTTCAAAACAATGTTGCATTGAAGCATCTGCCAAAGTGGGCGAAAAGGTTTACGTGGGTGCTTTTGCTTATGTCGGAGAGAATGCTATTATAGGGAATAATGTTAAGATATATCCTCAGGTTTATATTGGTGACAATACAACTGTAGATGACAACACTATAATTTTTTCCGGGGTTAAAATATATTCAGATAATAAAATCGGGAAGAATTGTATTATTCATTCAGGAGTTGTGCTAGGCAGCGATGGATTCAGATTTGCCCCTCAAAATGGAGAGAACACCAAAGTTTCACAGATAGGCAATGTAGTAATAGAAGACGATGTTGAAATAGGTGCCAATTGCACTATTGACAGAGCTACACTAGGTTCGACCATTCTTCACAAAGGAGTAAAGTTTGATAACTTAATTCATATTGCGCATAATGTTGAAGTTGGCGAAAACACATACGTTGCAGCTGCCAACGTAGTTGCAGGTTCAACTAAAATAGGTAAAAACTGTATGTTCAGCGGGCAGGTGGGCATCATCGGGCACCTAAACATTGCTGACGGGACTATCGTTGCAGCTCAATCGGGTTTATCAAAAAATACTAAAAAAGGAGAAACATTAATGGGTTCTCCTGCATTCGAAGTAAATAAATACAGGAAATCATTCGTGCACTTCCGCAATCTTCCCGACCTAGTAGAAAGAGTGGATAAACTGGAAAAGAATCAAAAATAAAGCTATTCAGCTGCATTGACCTGTAATAATCACTTCCTAATAAATATGCCAATATGAGAAAAATATTCTTTTGCGTTCTATGCTTTGTTGCCATTCTTTCTTTGTCATTAAAAGCGCAGAGAGGTTCTGTTGATTCGCTGTCAAAAAAATACCTAAACTGGTATAACAAAGATCCCAAAATTGACACAATTCAGGGTGTAAGTATTGAAAGGGCATACAAAGAACTATTGAAAGACAGAGTTCCAAAGAAGAAAATAATTGTCGCTGTAATTGATGGGGGTGTTGATACCGCCCATATCGACCTGAAAGGTAAAATATGGAAGAACACTAAAGAGATAGCTAATAACGGTATTGATGACGATAACAACGGCTATGTTGATGATCTGTATGGATGGAATTTTATCGGGAATTCAAAGGGTGAGAATATCACTTCTGAAAATGTAGAATACACTCGTATGCTGCAAAAATTCAATCCTATTTTTAATGATGTAAAATCTATAGCTGATGTTCCTACCTCGCAGGTGAATGATTATAGGTTATTTATGCAGTGTAAAGCAAAATACGATGAACAGTTGATAAAATATAAAACCGAAAGAAGCCACATTGATGCTTTAGCAATAAAACGTGATGATGCCAATAATATCATCAGCAAGTACCTTAATAAGGAAAATTTCGATAAAAAAGATGTTGAAAGTATAACTTCTACTGATACTGCTGTTATCAATGCAAGGATATATCTTCTCTCGCTGTATAAAAGGAATTTCTCTGATGCCACATTAAATGCTATTATTAAACACAACAGCTTATACCTGGACAAATACCTTAACCTTGATTTTCATCCAAGAACACTTGTGGGCGATGATCCTCAAAATATCAACGATAACAAATACGGCAACAACAATGTAAAAGGACCGGAACCTGAGCACGGCACTCTTGTTGCAGGTGTGATTGCTGCAAGCAGGGAAAACGGCATAGGCATTGACGGCATTGCGGATGATGTTTCAGTTATGATCATCAGAATAGTTCCCGACGGTGACGAGCGCGATAAGGATGTGGCGCTTGCCATACATTATGCTGTTGACAATGGCGCAAACATCATTAACATGAGTTTCGGAAAAGCTTTTTCACCCCAGAAAAACTTTGTTGACGAAGCCATTAAATATGCATGCAGCCACAATATACTTCTTGTACATGCTGCAGGAAACGATGGAGAGAATGATGATTCTATTGAACATTACCCCTCAAAAAAATTCAATGATGGAACCTATGCTACCAGCATGATAACTGTTGGAGCTTCCGATATGAAAGCCGATTCCAATCTGGCAGGATTCTTTTCTAATTATGGTCAGTGCGTTGACCTGTTTGCACCGGGAGTGAATATTATTTCTCTGTATCCTGAAAACAGATATAATAAAACTAACGGCACCAGCTTCTCTTGCCCTATTGTTTCAGGAGTGGCAGCTCTTGTATGGTCGTATTACCCTGAACTGAGCGCTGTGCAACTAAAGGATATTCTGCTGAAAACAGTTACACCGTATGCTAAACTGAAAGTATATAAACCCGATACCAAACACGATGTTAAGCATATTGTAGCTTTTGGCAGCCTGTGTAAAACCGGAGGAGTCGTTAATGCTTATAATGCCCTGAAACTAGCAGCTAAGTTAGTTAAGAAGAATAAATATTAACTGTTGCTATTATTAGCAATACTTTGCTTTTGACACTATGTGTTTTGTTCTATTATTCATGTTTAATCCCATTGAGATCTGTAAGACGAATTCTATATACATAGACATCCATCTCAACACTATTTAACGACCCAAGGTTATTTTTGGTTCCGTTCCATCCTTCTCCATGTCCTATTAAATCATGTGTTATACACCATTTATTCGTTTGGAAAACTAAATTCCCCCAACGATCATAAATCATCATACTAAAATTGTTCGAATCTACATCATTACCACTTGGGTAGAAAAGATCATTTAAACCATCACTGTTGGGAGAAAAAGCATTTGGAATGTAAAAAGTATAATAATCTTTAATTTTTATCGTATCACTTATGGTATCCTTGCAGCCGTGATTGTCTGTAACTATTAGTGTTACCAGATATGTACCCAGATTAGAATACTGATGCTGTATATAACTGCCGCTGCCTAAAGTTAAATCCCCGAAATTCCATGACCAACTTACAATAAAATTACCTGGAAAATTATCTATAGAATTATCTGTAAAGGTCACCGGACCATCTAACAATGTCAGAATTTTTGGTTGTTCCGTAAAACCTGCAGTCGGACCTGGTATATTCGTCACGCTTATTGTGGCTGTTACCGTGCAATTGCTATCATCTGTCACTGTTACCGTATATATCCCCCCTGTTAATCCTGTATCTATTGCTGTTATCTGATTATTGCTCCAATAATACGTAAACCCTCCGCTTCCTCCTGCAGCTGTTACTGTGGCTGTTCCATTTGCATTTCCACAATATGCGTCTGTTGATGATACTGTGGCTGTTGGTATATTGGTGTTAGGTACAACTGCCGTTGCAGTTGCATGACATCCATTGGCGTCAGTTATTGAAACAGAATAAGTTCCGGCAGGTATATTTGACGCTGTTGGCCCGCTTTGCGCCGGAGTTGTATTCCATAGATATAGATACGGCGGTGTCCCTCCATTTACTGTTACGGTTAGCAATCCGTCTGATTTATTACATTTTGCTCCAACTATAGTGGCTATGGTATCTGTTGGAGCGGGAAAGCCTAATATGGTAACCGTATTTGTCGCTGTACAGCCAGAATGATCAGTTACTGTTACATCATATACACCTGCAGGAAGATTGGTGGCTATTTGTGTAGTTTGCACCGGTATTGAATTCCAATGATATGTATATGGTAACAC
>JBEKEO010000239.1:0-5013 GCA_050013795.1 Bacteroidales bacterium | reverse complement strand
ATCCCATTAAAATAAAGCCCAATGTTGCCATATTTTCCGGATTTATCCTAAAAACAAGAGTAAGTACAAGGTAAGATGCAAAAGGTGTTGTCTGAATAAAAATACTCTGGATAAAACTTTTAGTGTATTTATATGCAGCATTGCCAAGAAAAAATAATGAAATTCCATTTAGTGAAAATATAGTAACATTAATTGCTTTGGTATAAAGTGCTGAGTTCTGCATAACATCTTTAATCAATGGTCCATTACCATGAAATAAATGAACCACCCGGATCACAATAGCTGCCAGAAACTGAATGGGGGTGCCGGGATGATCAACATGCCAAACCTTAAGGGTAAACTGAGCCAGATGCATTGCGTTGAACAAGTACCCATTAGCACATACAATGCGGGAACAAGTAAAAGCAAAAAAAGATTAAAAGTCTTTCGTAACATAATATTATTTATGTATAGATTTTTAAATAAATTTAATTTTTCTCATGGCAAAAATAACATCCGAAGCAAAATTATTCCATGCTTCCATTGACTAATATTGGTCGAGCCATATGTCCCTGTTTATCAACTATAGAATATTTTCCGCATTTAATTAATATACAAATCCAATAAAAAATATAATCAGTCCGCTATAAAATGAATTTCTTAAAGGTTTTACATAATACGGGGAAGATTTTCAGTAAAGAACCTGCAAGTATAATTTTTTATAGGAATTAATTATACCCATCTTTAAATGGGTCTTTGTTATTGTTCTTGTGCTTTTTTTCATATTTGTCACAATCTACTTCAACCGATAATTCTTTGGCGGGTCTTTCAAAATCATCTTTCTTTATTCCAAGCGATTTATCGGCATAAACTTTCAGCATATATTTAGCCCAAATCGGCAAAGCCATATGTGCACCCTGTCCTAAATTAGTATACCTGAAATGAACACTGCGGTCTTCGCACCCCACCCATACTCCGGTGACAAGTGAGGGTGTGACGCCAAGAAACCAGCCATCACTGTTATTTTGCGTTGTGCCGGTTTTGCCTGCTATGGGGTTTGATAGTTTATATTTATACCGTATACTTACTCCTGTTCCGCTTTCCACAACACCTTTCAGCAGCATAATCATTAAATAAGCTGTTTCCTCGCTGATTGCATCTGATGTTTTGGGCTTAAAAGTTTCAAGGACATTACCATTTTTATCTTCTATCCTGGTTATAAATATAGGTTCGACATAAACACCTTTATTGGCAAAAGTGCTATAAGCACCTGTCATTTCGTAAACACTTAGATCACACGTACCCAAACAAAGTGAATAAACGGGTGTAATATCACTGGTTATTCCCATTTTCCTGGCAATTTTAACCACAGCAGCAGGTGAATAACGCTTCATCAGGTAGGCTGAGACATAGTTAACCGAGTTAGCAAGTGCCCATTTTAAGGTAACCATTTCGCCTACTCTTTCTTCTTTATCGGTTCCTGCATTCTTAGGTGCCCATTTTGTACCATCTGGCATATCAAAAGAAACAGATACGTTAGGCACTTTGGAACAAGGGGAAAATTCACCTTCCTGCATGGCAAGCGTATAAAGATAAGGTTTGAAAGATGATCCTACCTGCCTTTTACTGGTGCAAACATGGTCATATTTGAAATACCTGTAATCGATTCCTCCCACGTAAGCCCTCACATATCCTGTCTGCGGCTCCATCGACATAAGTCCGGACTGCAAATACCATTTGTAATACCTCATAGAATCCATAGGTGTCATCACTGTATCATGCTCACCTTTCCATGAAAAAATCATCATATGAGTAGGCACATCGAAATTCTTTTTAATGTCTTCGTCTGCTATTCCCCCCGATTTCATATGGATATACCTGTCGGAACGCTTCATTGATTCTTCCAGCAGTTGGTCAATATCTTGTTTTTTCAGCGACCAGTCGTAAGGAGCGCCTCTTACACCTTTCCAGTGCTGAACAAATTCGGGTTGGAGTTCCTTTCCTAAATATTCGGCCACGGCTTCTTCGGCATACCGTTGCATTTTCGAATTAATTGTGGTATAAATTTTAAGCCCGTCCTTATATAAGTTGTAAGTCCCTCCTCCCGGTTTCTTGTGATTAGCGCACCATTCTGTAAGATATGCCCTCAGGTATTCCCTGAAATAGGTTGCGGGGCCAGTGTTCTGATCCTGTAGTTTGTATTTTGACATATCTATTTTCAGCACCTTAAGGGAATCATATTGCTTTTGCGTGATATAATTATATTTCCGCATTTGATTCAAAACCACCTCTCGCCTTTTGATAGCTCTTTCTGGATTTCTTACCGGGTTAAACCATGACGGTGCTTTCAGCATGCCTATTAACATTGCCGATTCAGCTATGCTTAATTCGGCCGGAGTTTTATTAAAATATGTTTTTGCTGCAGACTTAATTCCGAAAGACTGATTACCAAAATCAACAGTATTCAAATACATAGCCAGTATTTCTTCTTTGCTGTAATTCCTTTCCAGCTTAATGGCAATGAGCCATTCTTTAAATTTCCTGAAAACAGTTGAAATGAAGCCTGCATTTTCCTGACGCGGGAAAAGGTTCTTGGCAAGTTGTTGTGTAATAGTACTGCCTCCGCCAGCTCCTTTGTTCAATGTTATAACACCAACTAAAACCCTGAACATACTTCTGAAATCAATTCCTGAATGTTCATTAAAACGAGCATCTTCAGTGGCAATCAGCGCATTTACAAGACTGGGGGATAATTCGGAATAATGACTGACTGTACGGTTCTCTATATAATATTTACCTAATTGTATCTGGTCAGCCGAAACTACTTCAGACGCCAAATTGCTTTTTGGATTTTCGAGCTCTTCAAATGTTGGCATAAATCCAAGTAATCCATATGAAGTAAATATAAAAACGAGAAGGATAAGTATAATGGAGGCTACATAAACAATTCGGAAATTTCGAATATATTTATGGTAATTCTGTTTATTATCTTCTGTCTTTTCCATTAAATACGAAATCTTACCTACTCCATTTTCTCAATTCTAATTCCTATGCTTTTGATTCCTTCGAGTTTTTCGACCCGCATTGCTTGTTCAAATTCAAATGTATATATTCCTTTCTTATGAAAACGCACGCCTTTTTTTAATAAATACTTGCAATCTTTCAAATCCCCAAGTCCTTTGCCCAGCCATTTCCCTTTGTTGTCAGCAAGCAGACAATCAACAGTATCAAGCGAAATTTTTCTATTGGGATAAACAGTGTTGAGGAAAAGATAAAGATTACTAAATTTATAGCTGCCTGAATTTCTTATATTGATAAAAATATTATTATATGAAAGTGTATCATCTATCGTCACTTCAAACTTAATTGTTTCAGTGCGATCCCAAGTACCATTTTTTATATCCTTGAATTTGTCATAAATCCTTTTGGGATCACAAGAATAAAATGCAATACATGTAACTAATAAGAGTAAAATGAATTTTGTTTTCTTGGGAAATTTCATTTCTTATCAGCATCAAAGCGAGTAATATCATCCTGTCCGACTACATTTTCAAAATCAATTTTCTTTTCTTCTTCATGCAGTTTTAACTCATCAAGCATTTCGGGAATGATATTTTTATTATTATTTTCAATTACTTCACGAACTTTTTCAATTGAAACCGGTATGAGTTTTTCAGATGAAGTAGTATAGGAATACCACATTATTCCTCGGAAAATATCAGTTTTTTGATGTATGGCATCTCCTGCTTTTGTTTTAAGAACCTTACTACTGTCAGGAAAATCTTTAATTGCGTCAAAATAGGTATCATATTCATAATTAAGGCAACACTTGAGTTTACTGCATTGCCCCGCTAATTTCTGTGGATTAAGCGAAAGCTGTTGTAGGCGTGCCGAGTTTGTAGATACCGATTTGAATTGAGTAAGCCATGTTGAACAGCATAATTCCCGTCCGCATGCGCCAATTCCGCCAAGCCGGCTTGATTCCTGACGTACACCTATCTGGCGCATTTCAATGCGTATCATAAATTCTTCAGCCAGGCGTTTAATCAGTTCTCTGAAATCCACTCGCTCATCTGCTGTATAATAAAAAATTGCCTTTGTCTTGTCTCCCTGGTATTCTACATCGCTGATTTTCATTTCAAGATTCAATTCGACAGCAATTTTCCTTGCCTTGAACATGGTAGGCTGTTCTTGTTCAATTGCAGACACCCATTTTTCAATATCGGAAGATTTTGCTTTGCGATATACTTTTTTTATCTCGGTGGAAGATGGGTTAACTTTCTTTTTCCGCATTTGAAACCAGACCAAGTCACCGATAAGGGAAACGATTCCAATATCATGACCTGGAGTTGCTTCAACGGCCACAATTTCTCCAACGCTAACCGCTATTCCAGAACTAAGTTTGAAAAAATCTTTCCGACTATTCTTAAATCTTACTTCAATACAATCAAAATTTTTAAGATCAACAGGTGTTGGAATGTCCTGTAACCAGTCGTATACGTCTAATTTATTACAACCATGTTTAAAAAATGTTTCTTTCCTATGCGTTGGCTTCGGGAATCCATTACACCCTCTCGATAAATATCCTTTATTGTCCATATTTAATCAGAAACTATATAGTTTATTATCTTCTGGAATAAAGAATTAAAAAAAGGAAAACAAATTATTTCAAGTCGTTATTTTTAATAAAAATTCCAGAAAGAATATTAGGTGCAAAGTTAATAATTTTGAATGATCATGCTTTAATTTTTAAATACTCTGTCATTTTCAGGGAAAGGTCAAGAAATAATATTTTGGCATTAGCATTGCGTTCAATATGGGAAACGGAATTATTAAATTTGTGTATAATAAGAAGAACATTATTGGTATTGATAAATGGAGAAAAATCAGTAACGAATTTCAGTTCTTCCCCCTCCGATTTTACCAATTCCGCATTTCTTGTTCCTGCCAGTAAACTCTCCCTGAAAACCCTTATGGCATTTAACAGGAAACTTTTATGTTTTTCGCGCCCCGCTTTTGAAAATTTATCAACCC
>JBEKEO010000238.1:0-4653 GCA_050013795.1 Bacteroidales bacterium | reverse complement strand
CCTGATAAAACTTGCCTGGCAGGGTAACGGGCAATTTGTAGGAAGCAAGGCCGATTTCAGCGGCATTGGTATTAACGCCTCTCTTTACAAGGAACTCGCTATAGGATATTCAAGAAATGTGAAGATCGACAATCAAAACTTCGTTTTTGGTATCAGAGTGAAAATGTTAAACGGATTAATGAATGTATACACCCAAAAAAGTACTGCTACCTGGGGGATAGATCAAAGCGATTTTGGTTATTCAATGAATACTAATTTCAAGATAAATATGGATATTCCTACTTCTGCAGCTGAGAGTCTGGATAGCATGGGAAGCAATACTTACAATGGAGGTAATAATAATCTTACTGCAAGCCAATTCATCTTTAATCCGACAAACAAAGGGTATGGTGTCGACTTAGGCGCTAGCTATAAATACAGCAATAAATGGACCTTCGGCTTAAGCGTGCTTGACCTTGGATTTATTAACTGGAAAACGGGTAGCGGCTCAAGTGTCAGGAATTATTCAAGTAATGTGAGCAATTTTAACTTTGACGGGATTGATATAAGTCAGTTTCTTGGCATGAACGATTCACTGCAAAAGATTAAAACGAAAGCATATGAAGATTCACTCAAAAATATCTTCAAGATAAAGTCTACACAAAATAGTTACAAAGCTCCGCTTGGAACAAAATTCTATCTTACTGCCGAATATTCGCTGACGCGTCACGATGTTGCAGGCTTGCTTTTCCGCGGCGAAATGTTAAACGGAAGATTACACCCTTCTGCAACGGTTTCGTATAATAAATGGTTCGGCAATATGTTCAGCGCTTCATTAAGTTATTCCATGGAAAACCGGAGTTATAACAATGTAGGTTTAGGCATGGCGCTTAATCTTGGTCCATGGCAAATATATGTGCTGACCGATAATTTTTACTGTCTTATTAATCCTGAAGGCACCAAGACCATCAATCTTCATTTCGGGTGGAACTTTATTTTCGGTTACAAAGAATCCAAACCCAACGAAACTATGTACAGGGATTATCCTGATATGCCAAAAGCAGAAAAGCAATAGCGGCCAATTCATCATCATTTTGCAAAAGTGCGGGTCAGTGTCCGCACTTTTGTGCTTTAAGGGCATTTTATAATATTAAATAATGTCAGCTTTTACCCCATCCCTCTCTCCCTTCCCCTAAGCCTAGGGGAAGGGAAGGGGTTAGGGTACAATTATATGCTTAAAATAAATACCCTTGCAGTATAATAACTTCCTCTTGACCTGCCATAACTGATTCATTTCCTGCATACAGAATCATGCTACGCAAAGAAGCATAAACGATAATTTGATAAACCTTTTATTCAATCAGGCACACTCTCCCTCAAAAAGGTCATGACCTTTTTGAAAATAGTCATGACTTTTCCTGAAATAGTCACAACCTTTTTAGAAATAGTTCTGACCTTTTTAAAAATAGTCAAGACCATTATTGAAATAGTCAGCACCTTTTTTGAAATAGTCATAACCTTTCCGAAAATAGTCACGACCTTTTTAGAAATAGTCATGACTATTTCTAAATTAGTCATGACGGAAACGAATGAGAATCAGTTTGGAACGATTTTTGCTGCATGTTTGTGTAAACAAATTAAACCAAAAATACATTATGCCCGACCGATCGAGAATACCAAGAAACACAGAAGGATTTGTCCACTATCTGGATTATACTGATGAATATCAAAAGGATATTGACCCTGCCACAGGCAATCCCCGTTATGAGAACTGGGGATGGACAGCCTTCGAAAGCGCCCAGTGGACACAGTTTCGCACTGACACCGACCGGCTGTATGCCGTGTGGACGGATACTAAATTACGCAGCGATAGCATAAGCAACGAGCTGCGGCTGCAGATAATAAACACGGTAAGTTACGACCATGAGCATCACCTGCTCGACCGCATAGCCGTAAGCCCTATGCCGCCGGTAAGCATTACCGATTTCAATGTGTTCAACATAAAAAAAGGCACGCCGCTGGAGGATGACGCCAAAACACCGGCATCTTCGCCGGGTATGCAAGCCCCTTCGCTTTTCGTAAGGCATGTTATCAGCGGAGCCATACAACTGTATGTTTCCAATCCCGACAAGCCCCGCAGTGTAGCCATACCCAAAGGGATAAAGGAAATAGAGGTATGGCAGGCCGAAGCGCCTTTCAAGGGTGATGAGCCGACCAGTAAAGATTATACCTATGTGGGCGGGGCAAGATATGGCAAATATATAGCACTGTTTACAGGCGCCGATACAGGCAATGTGGCGTATTTCAAAGCGCGGTATAAGAACAGCCGAGGCGAGCATGGCCCCTATAGCGTAGTGGTAAGCTCGCTGATTATTTAAGCTGAAGGAAGAAAAGCGGTTGGAGGTATTGCTTTAATCAAATTAGAAAGACTCGGAGCAAATAAGCCCCAAGTTCAAAGATAGTTGTCAGACTGAGGAGCTCCGCGACTCGAAGTCTGGCATACGATAGTCCCACTTCGAGACGTCGTTCCACTCCTCCTCAGTGCGACAAAGGTTTGTAAGTTTGAGGCTTATTAATTTGTATTTTACCCTTAAACTTTTGTACATTTGTATTTAATTCCAAACGCCTGCCTGTTAACGTTAATACCTATTAACTAAAAATAAGGGTTATGAGAACAAAAATTACTTTATTAGCAATCATATTCGCCATTATTGGTTTGGGCGCAAATGCACAAACTGCTTATATAACGAATGGCGGTAGTACTGTATCAGTTATTAATATTGCTACAAATACTGTTGTAGATTCAATTACAGGATTTAATGTTCCTTTTGGTGTATGTGTTAGCCCTGATGGAAGTAAGGTATATGTTGCGAATGCTGGTAATGGCAGTGGTAAAACGTTAAGCGTAATAAACACCGCTTACGATACTGTTATGGCTTCAATTATGGTTGGTTCTGCTCCTTTAGGTGTATCTGTAAGCCCAGATGGAAGCAAGGTATATGTTGCAGATGGATATGATTCAGTAAGTGTAATAAATAGCGCCACTAATACTGTTACAGCTACAATTATAGTTGGAGCATGGCCAAATGGTGTCTCAATAAGCCCCGATGGAAGTAAGGTATATGTTACGAATGAATATGATGAAACGGTAAGTGTAATAAACGCTGCTACCAATACTGTTTCGACTACAATTACTGGTATTCATCAACCTTGTGGCGTATGTGTAAGCCCCAATGGTAGTAAGGTATATGTTGCTAATTATAATGATAGTACAGTAAATGTAATAAACAGCTTTACCAATACTGTTACAAATACAATTAAAGTTGGCGCTACACCTTTTGGTATGTCTATAAGCCCCGATGGAAGCAAAGTATATGTTGCGAATGGTGGTTCTAATTCAGTAAGCGTAATAAACACAACTACCAATACTGTTTCAGCTACAATTATAGTTGGGGCATGGCCAAATGGTATCTCTATAAGCCCCGATGGAAGTAAAGTATATGTTACAAATTTTTATTCTAATTCAGTAAGTGTAATAAACACTAATACCAATACTGTTACGGCTACAATTGCAGTTGGTTTACATCCATATGCATTTGGTAATTTTATTTCTATTTATCCTAATATTAATGATACAATTTGTTCAGCACATTACACTATAGTTCCATCATCAACCCCACATCTTTATTATGTTACAGATAGCATAACGGGCGTTCCTCCATTTAAATATATATGGGATTGGGGTGATGGCACTCACGATACTATTGCTTACCCGTCGCATACCTATAACGTAGCAGGTAGCTATACTATTTGTTTTACCATTACTGATTCTACAGGATGTACAAGTACCTATTGCAATTCTTCTTATTTATCGAAAGCCTTAAGTTCAATGATATATGTAAATGTAGTTCCTGTTGTACCAACGGGGATAAATGAAATCGGATTAACTGGGCAAATAAAAGTTTATCCTAACCCCGCCACAAATACAATAACAATAGAAAGCCCACAGAATGCAGTAATAGAAATAACAAACATACAAGGTCAGCTATTAAAGGCACTTGCAGCAAACAGCGGTAATACTAATGTTGATGTTTCAGCATTTCCAAGCGGGGTGTATATTGTGGAAGTGAAAACCAAAGAAGGGGTTGCGGTGAAGAAGTTTGTAAAGGAGTAGTGAGTATTGAGTACAGAGTTAGGAGCATGATATAAAATTCCTTTCTCTCCCTTCTCATAACTCCCGACTCCCAACTCATAACTATAAGAACAGTCAACCATTAAACAATTCATCAATTTAACAATCATTTTATTACGCCCACCCCTCACAAACATTCTCCTGTTTATAAGGAACTATCTGATAATAGACTAATTATCAAATAAAATTGGTAATTATAATATTAAATTCTATTTTTGCACCCTCAAAAAATAAGGTAATAGAAGAAAGTAAAAAGTCGGCAGTTGGCAGTCTGCAGTCCACAGTTGGAAATAGGACAAAGAAAGGGAGTATACGACTTACGACTTGCTACTTACGACATACGACTAAAACCATTTGAATAGTAATAACATCATATAATTTCAGATTATGCAGAATAAAGGAGCTATTAAATTTTTTGCGATTGCATTTGCTATTGTATCGGCATTTCAGTTATCATTCACATTCTTTACAAACCATATACA
>JBEKEO010000237.1:0-4768 GCA_050013795.1 Bacteroidales bacterium | reverse complement strand
CTCCTTAACACTGTCCAACTGCCTCTGCACATCCTTAATTGCTTTGTATTCTTTAAGGAGTTTCTTATCCCTGCAAAGGGCTTCGATGATTTCGGTTGTCTTTTTGTCTCCGGTTTCGTTGTATGCAAATAAAATCAGGTCGTAAGGGGTAAAGATTTTTTTCATAAGCTTTCATATTAATTGTACATTAATTTCAAACCTTAACGGACAAAAAATATTATTATTGTGTATGAAGAAAAAAATATTTTACTAAGGAAATAAAAAAGGAATGGATTATTTTTTCTTTTTGTCTTTTGCCTTTTCTTTCTCTTTAATATGGGGATGAGTGCGGACGTCAACAAGCCTGTAATCCTCGTAGCGGTATATATTAAGGTAAGAATTATCGAAACCATCCTTATTGCCTGTTTTAACAAATTTATACTTGCTTTGCAGGTTCGATCCGGCTACTTTATCAATACATTTATCAAAATTCACCCCATAATTGCTTAAAGCGGTAAAAAAGAACATGGCAATATCGTAACCCTGGAAAGCATATTTATCAGGCTCGGTTTTATATTGGTCGCGAAAGGCGTAAATAAAATTCTTTACATGATCATTAGTATAATCAACGAAAGAGGAAGAAAACATGTGAAGATTGATATTCTCTAAATATTCTGTTTCAATATTGTCATAATTTTTCCAGCTGGGCAAGCCGATAACTATCATTTTGTATTTATCGTAAATTTCATTCAGCTTGCTCACAAAGTTGGTAACAAAAAGTTCACCATTATTGGATAGAGTAACAACAACATTGGTGTCGGTACTCCTGAAATACTTAGTAATTCCCGAAAGGCCAGCTTGGTCGTATATAACTTCCTTACTGCTGGTGTCTTTAATACCAGCAAGTTTCAATTGTTCTTTTAATGCCAATTTAAACTCAGAAACATATTCCTTTTCATTATCCAGGTTATTGTCCACTATAATCACTGGCGATGAGGTATACCTGCCGACTATCCACGTTGCTAATTGCTTTAGCTGCATGGATATGGAAGGGGAAACTTCGAACAAAGTAGTATTGCCTTTTAAAATGGCATCTTCGGTAGAAACAGGGTCGACTATTTTAATGTTATGCTTCTGTGCAAACCTTGCCACAACCCGTAAACTTCCTTCAAAGAAAGGACCTATGATAAGATTCATTTTAGCGAATTCGGGCTTTTCAAGAATTTTTGCCGTGGCATCAGAATCTTCATCCACATCATAAACATAAACTTTGGCAGAAAACCCTTTTTTCTTGAGCGAGTCAATAGCCAATAAGATTCCTTCATAGAACTGAACATATGTAAAGGAAGTGTAATCGCCTGCATCTTTTTCTTTAATATCCTGATCGTCCGGATGTATCTGCGAGATATCATTCAGATAAAAAGGTATCATTAAAGCAATGTTGTATGAATCAAGGAGCTTGGGATTATTACAGTTATAATTGGATGCGTTATAATCGGAAGAAATGGAATCATTGTTGTTTTTATTTTTATTGCCTGTTGTATTCTTTACAGGAATAAGAATGGCTTCTCCGGGCTTAATGCTTTCGGAAATACCCGGATTAACTTTCTTTATATCATCCACGGTAACAGCATAACTCTTTGCAATGCTGTAAAGGTTTTCTCCTTTCTCAACAATGTGGTTAACCGTAGTAACATTACTTTGTCCACTTTTAACGGGAATCTTAAGTTTCTGCCCTGGCTTAATTTTCTTATCGGAGCCGGGATTATTGGAAGTTATATCTTCAGCGGTAACACTGTATGCCAATGCTAACTTCCATATAGATTCCCCTTTCTTAACAGTGTGTATGTAATAATCATTTCCGTCTACCTTTTCAATAACGGTTGATTTAACGACAGCCTGCGCATGAAGGAATGTACTGAATAAAACAAAAGGAAGGATAATTATAAGAAAACGAAATTTCATGGGTTTTAATTGTTATGCAAACTTAATTGTATTTTAACAATTACAAAAAGAGTTTTAAAAAATACATTTTATTTATTCCCATTCAATAGTTGCAGGCGGCTTGGAGCTGATGTCGTAAACAACACGGTTAATGCCTTTGACCTTATTAATGATACTGTTTGATATCTTAGAAAGAAAATCGTAGGGCAGGTGAACCCAGTCGGCAGTCATGCCATCAGTAGAAGCAACTGCACGCAAAGCAAGAACATATTCGTAAGTGCGTTCGTCGCCCATAACTCCAACTGAACGGACAGGAAGCAGGATTGCAGCTGCCTGCCATACCTTATTATAAAGATCGTGTTCGCGTAGCCCTTTAATAAAAATATCATCCGCTTCCTGTAATATTCTAATTTTATCTTCTGTAATTTCACCCAATATTCTTATTCCCAAACCGGGGCCGGGGAATGGGTGTCGCTGAATAAGATCATCAGGAATACCAAGGGTTTTCCCAACCTTTCTTACTTCATCCTTAAAAAGTGTATTCAATGGTTCTATCACTTTCAGTTTCATATATGCAGGCAATCCGCCTACATTGTGATGAGATTTAATAGTAGCAGAAGGACCTTTTACAGAAATACTTTCAATGACATCAGGATATATGGTTCCCTGAGCAAGCCATGAAACATCTTTCACCAGGTGAGCTTCTTGGTCGAAAACTTCTATAAATGTTTTACCGATAGCTTTGCGCTTAGCTTCCGGTTCGGAAACGTCCTTCAGTGCTTTATAGAACTGTTTCTTTGCATCAACACCTTTTACATTAAGTCCCATATTCCTGTATGAATGCAGCACATTTTTGAATTCATTTTTCCGAAGCAATCCATTGTCAACAAAAATGCAATAAAGGTTAGTGGAAATAGCTTTGTGAAGCAATACTGCAGCAACAGAAGAATCTACACCTCCGGATAAACCGAGAACGACTTTATCCTTACCTATCTTATCTTTCAAATTGCTGATGGTAGATTCAACAAAAGAATCAGGTGTCCATGTTTGTTTGCATTTGCAAATACCGACAACAAAGTTCTTCAGCAGTGCCATACCATCGGTTGAATGAAATACTTCCGGGTGAAATTGTATGCCATAGGTTTCTTCATTCATCATTTTGAAACCTGCAACACGAACATCGGCAGTAGCAGCTATAATTTTCGCTCCTGCTGGTTCTTTTGCTATAGTATCGCCATGCGACATCCACACCTGACTGCCAACAGGAATATTCTTCATTAATTTATCAGATTCATCTGTCAATGAAAGATTGGCTCTGCCATATTCGCGTATCTTTGATGGAAGCACTTCTCCACCAAAGTTCTGGGCAATGAATTGCGCCCCATAGCAGACTGCTAGCAGTGGTATTTTGCCTTTAATATCTTTTAAATCAGGGAAAGGGGAGCCGGTATCACGAACGGAATAAGGGCTTCCGGATAAAATAACTCCTTTGATATTTTTACCTTTTAAAGAAAAGGAGTTGAAAGGATGAATTTCACAGTAAACATTCAGTTCCCTTATCCTTCGCGCTATTAACTGAGTATATTGCGAACCGAAATCGAGAATTAATATAGTTTCATGCATGAAACAAAATTAGAATTTTGAAATAAACAGACTAAAATATTTATTGAGAAGAAATTAACAATGAATGAAAAATCAGAAAACATCATGTATTTCGAGCTTTTTGCCATTGATTTCAAAAGCATCTCCTTTTTGTTTACCGTTAAGAACTATAGAGAGGGGTACATGCACAGAAACAGCATAAAATGTTTCATTTTCGAGTATAAGTTTACCAAGTCCGATTGAAATGAATATCTTTTGTTCGCTGGTGAAAACTACGGCACCAAAACCGGCTTTTGTCATTTCCGTTTTCAGGTCGATCTTTTCGAGGGCATATAGTTCTTCAAGGCTTTTCTTCATTTGCTGTCCGAACATATCTTTCTTGTGGAGTTGCTGCATCCTGAATGAATCGTAGCGGTCTTTTGGCGTACCGTATTCGTTGGCGCTCTGTTGTGCATCATCCATGGCAGACTTAAGGTTATTTACTGTCTTCTGCAACTGTTGTCGGCATTCTTCAACCAATTTCCTCTTTAGTTCAAGATGATCCATAAATGATAATTTTTATCAAATGTAAGCATAAAAACGGAACATAAAAAATACTGTTTCCTGTTACTTATGAAAACATTATTTTTGTTTCAATTTAAAATATCAATATGAAAGAACCTTCTGATAAAGATATTGTTTACTCAAAAAACGTTATTGAATTTCTTACGGTAGCTAACGAATATTGCCTGTTTATTGAAAAAGCCGAGAACTACAGCAAGGATGACATTATTCAATACATGCTGAAAATATGCCCACTTTTATACCTGAAAGGTGCTTTATTGCCGGAGGGTGAAGAAAACGATCATGAGATTACCGAACGTTATGTGACGGAAGAGCATTGGGAAACTGTTTTCAGGGTAGTGAAGAAAAAAATGGGAAAAGATGATGCATACTGGTCGATAACATGCACTGAAGCGGGTGAAAATATGCCTGTGAAATACAGCATAGCCGATAACCTTACGGATGTTTACCAGGATTTAAAAGATTTTATAATGCTGTACCAAAAGGGCACGCATGCTGCAAAAGAGAATGCAGTGGTTGAATGCAAACATTTGTTTGGTACGCATTGGGGAATAAGGATTATCAATGCACATAAGGCTTTGCATCATATTATTTACCCTGAGAATATAAGCGGAGAGTTTTTTGAGAATGACAATTAGTTACTGAGAAGTGTTATGCATTGAATAGCTTAATTGTTAAT
>JBEKEO010000236.1:0-4890 GCA_050013795.1 Bacteroidales bacterium | reverse complement strand
ATTGCCGACAGGTCCATGCTGTATATTGAACATTATCCTCTCTATGGAATTATTACTTCATCATCAGGGTATACTATTAATGCAAAAGTGATATCCTATGCAGGAAATGCCATTGCCGCCAATTATCCTGAGGTAATCTATAAGGTGAATTACAGTGGCACCTGGGATTCTATTCCTATGTCTCTTGTCGCTTATCATTCCTATACAGCGACCATACCTGTTCAAGTTGCCGGTGACACTATCTTTTATTACATAAAAGCTAAAGATGTAACAGGCAAACTGGCTTATCATGCCCTTATGGGAAAAGCAGACCCTCATTTTTTTATCGTTGGAGGAGCTATCGGAATACAAGAGGTGAATGCTCATCCTGATATATCGTTCTTTACTTTCCCGAATCCATCGCAAGGAGATTTCTATGTTTTCCTTAAGTCAAATTATTCAGATAAGGCTTCGATAAAGATCTATTCCATCACCGGCAATATAGTGTATAAGGATAATTTTGATATTGAATCAGGAGCTAATAAAAAATTGATACACTTAAACAATCTGAGTCAGGGAATCTATATTCTTGAGGTCAGGACAAATTCAAATGTAATGACCAAGCGATTAATCATTCAATAAGAATATCATTGGGATTTCTCTGGGGACATAATCGCCGTTTCAATGCATTCAGCAATTATTGCAAGACCGCCTTTGGCGAACGCATTCAAAAGCTGTCGGTAAATGCAGGCTTCACTTGCCCGAACAGGGACGGGACAGTTGGAACAACAGGTTGCATATACTGCAACAACGAGGCTTTCAATCCTTCCTATTGCTCTTCTTCGAAATCAATCACCCAGCAAATAGAAGAGGGAATTGAGTTTCACGTTAAGCGTTACCGCAATGCGGGGAAATACCTTGCCTATTTCCAGGCTTTCTCAAACTCTTATGCACCTCTTGCCGAATTGAAAGAAAAATACGAGGAGGCTTTAAAACATCCAGAAGTAGTCGGACTTGTGATCGGTACTCGCCCTGATTGCGTGGATGAAGAAAAGCTAAATTACCTTCAACATTTATCAAAACACCATTTCATTTCTGTTGAATACGGCCTTGAATCTTGCTTTAATAAAACACTACAACGCGTACAGCGTGGGCATACTTTCGAACAATCAGTTTGGGCGATAGAAGAAACTGCAAAGCGAAATATCCACATCGGAATTCATATCATTTTAGGTTTGCCCGGCGAAACAAGAGAAGAGATGCTTAGCGAAGCAACAATCATTTCTTCATTACCTGTTTCAACTATCAAGCTTCACCAGTTGCAGATAATAAAAGGCACCGCACTTGCAAATGATTTTGAAGCAAATCCGGGCAATTACCCTATCTTTTCGCTGGAAGAATACATAGATTTTGTTATAAGCTTTACTGAACGACTTAAGCCTGAAATAATGATAGAGCGCTTTACCGCCGAAGTGCCTCCGCGTCTTTTGCTGACCGGAAGCTTCGGTTTATTGCGGACAGATCAGATACTGCAAGTGATAGAAAAGAAAATGGAGGAAAGGAATACATGGCAGGGGCGACTTTATAAACCCCAAGTTCCAAATTCAAAGCCCCAAATTCCATGTATATGAAGGATTCAAATCGAATAACATCAAACAAATCAAGATAATGGAAACGGAAATTAAAGATATGATCATCCTATACGTTGCCGACCAGCAGCGAAGCAGGGATTTCTATAAAGCTATACTGAATAAAGAACCCAGCCTTGATGTTCCGGGGATGACAGAGTTTGCACTGAACGAGAAAACACAATTAGGTTTAATGCCCGAAAACGGCATTGCAAAGATACTGGGAGATGCTCTTCCCCACCCTGCCAAAGGAAATGGCATCCCGCGCTGCGAGATATATATTGCTGTTGAAAATGTAAAGCAGTCATTTGATAACCTTATCCTGAATGGCGGAAAAGCAATAAGCGAACCGCAAATGCGCAACTGGGGACATGTTGTTGCTTATGGTTCCGACCCTGACGGGCATGTTATTGCACTTGCCAGTGCAGGCACTGACAAATAATTAATAAAATCTTTGTGAAACTTTGAGATTCATAGTGATGCTTTGTGTATAGTTGTACCATCCTTCCTTTGTCAGGATAAACTCCACTACTCAATGGTACCTCCAAGGCTCATAAAGAAAATTTCAATTTAGGGATTTAATTAAAAAGTATAGCCTACTCCCAGCCCAAACATATTATTGAATTTTTTGGAAGCAAGAATAGGAATCTTCGAATAATTCATCAGCGAATACATAGGGATGTAGCCGGCGCGGATAAAAATGCCGTGCAGCTTTTCGTAACGCAATCCTATATTCCCTATCATCCCCAGGTAACTTTCGTTGGGATCGGTTAAGCGCGTGGCTTCATCGTAATTCTTATAAACATAAAGATAATTCACGCCAAGTCCGAGTTCGAACATGAGGGGACCTCCGCCTAACATTAAATTAAGGCTAAGTGGTACTCCTGCTGCTTTGGTATTCTTGAATGAAAAGAAATCAACACCTAAAATATAGCTGAGCAAATATTTTTCGCGGCAGATAAGCGTATGATCCCAATCAATGGAAACAAGCCCGAATAAATCTTTGAACCTCACGCTGGTTTCGAGGAATAATGAGTTGCGCGGACAGGAGTTTTCTGTTTGGCAATTTTTGGGGCGGGGGCGTGGATCCATACCTTCCTGTTGCGAAAACGCAGCAGAACATACAACACAAAAACAAAACAGCAGGGTTATCTTTTTCATGAACGCAATTATAGTTATGATTGACAAAAGTAAATATTGTTTGGGAAGAACAAATCTAAAGCTGCAACAAAATTGATATTTGCAAAAAAATCAATGGTTGAAAGCAGCCATCAGGAGTTCAATATCCTGGTAAGGCATGCCGTAATATTCACCGATGAATTTGTTGGTAAGAATTCCGTTGTAAAGATACACTCCCTGGCGCACGCCGTAATCATTCTTCAGTTTGTTTTCAATACCGCCCTCTTCGCCCAAGTCGAGCAAAATGGGGGCAAAGAAATTGCTTAACGCATACGAAGCAGTATGTGGAACCTTAGAAGCTATATTAGGAACGCAATAGTGTGTGATGCCATGCACCTGGAATACGGGGTCGGAATGATTGGTAACACGCGAAGTTTCAACACATCCTCCCTGATCGATACTTACATCGACAATAACAGAACCCGCTTTCATTTCGCTAACCATTTGTTCGGTAATAACTATAGGCGACCTGCTTTCGGTGATATGCAAGGCTGCTATAACAACATTGGCTGTTTTGAGTGATTTAAGCAGAACCTTTGGCTGAATAATAGATGTAAAAATGCGGGTATTTAAATTGTTCTGAAGACGGCGAAGCTTATAAAGCGAATTATCAAATATCTTTACCAAAGCGCCAAGCCCCATGGCAGCACGAGCGGCAAATTCGCCTACCGTTCCGGCACCTAGTATTACAACTTCAGTGGGAGTAATTCCTGAAAAGCCTCCAAGCATACTTCCTTTACCATAAACAGGGTCGCTGAGATATTCGGCAGCGATAAGTATGGATGTATTGCCTGCAATTTCGCTCATAGCACGGACAACAGGGAAAGATTTTGTTTTATCTTTGATTAATTCGTACGAAACCGCTGTTATCTTTTTTGCTATGAGCTTCTTGAAATATTCTTGCTTCTGAACAGTAAGATGAAGGGCTGAAATAAGCGTTTGCCTGCTTTTCATCATTTCGATCTCAGAATCAACAGGGGGAGCAACTTTTAATATAATATCGGCTTTAAAAACTTCTTCGGCGCTGCCAACAATTTGTGCTCCTTGTTCGCTGAATTCATTATCGGGAAAATGGGCAGCTTTGCCTGCATTGGTTTCAACCATTACCTGGTGACCATTCTGGACAAGAAGTCCTACAGCTTCCGGCACAAGGGCTACCCTGTTTTCCTGAAAGGAAGTTTCGACGGGGACACCTATAGAAACACTCTTTTTCTGCTTCCTGATTTCAAGGGTTTCTTCCTGCGGCATAAGCTTGCCTGCAGAGCCGAGAGATAAAAATTCGGGTTTTGTTTCAACCATAACTTAGATTTTTCAGACACTAAATTTACGACTTTTTATTGAAATGGAAGTAAAATAACTGAATAATATTTAAACGTCATTTTGATCATACGCTTTGTGAACCTTTGTGTATAGCTATTCCACAAAGTTACTCAAAGTTGCCACGAAGTGGCTCAAAGAACTTAAATTTATTATTCAGTTATTAAAATTTAATAAATCTTTTGCCGTTAACCTCTTCAATAAAAACGGGAACACATTCTTCGGGCAGGAAATCATCAATTTTTTCAGGCCATTCGATAAAGCAATATGAACCGCTATAAAGATATTCCTCACACCCAAGATCGAGATATTCCGAAAGGTTTTTAATGCGATAGAAATCGAAATGATAAACTGAAGCACCTTCTTCAGTTGCATATTCATTGATAATTTCAAAAGTAGGGCTGATGGCAGTATCTGTTACATACAGCCGGTTACAGATGCTTTTGATAAAAGTTGTTTTGCCAGTACCCATTTTGCCATAAAAGGCAAATACTCTTTTTGATGAGTGAAACTGCAATAACTGTGCAGCTATTTCATCGAGTTCTATAGGTTTATCACAGCTAAATTCCATCAAGATTCTTATTTGGGTGAAAGGGTGATTATTGGAATCAGCATTTCTTCGAGCGATACGCCACCATGCTGAAATGTGTTCTTGTATAAATTTATATACTGGTTGAAGTTGTTGGGATAAGCAAAAAATTTATTCTCTTTAGCAAAAATATAGGTTGAACTCACATTGATCTTCGGGAGAAAAGCTTCAAAAGGTCTCTTTATTTCAAATACATCC
>JBEKEO010000235.1:0-4900 GCA_050013795.1 Bacteroidales bacterium | reverse complement strand
TAATTCGGAATACAAACCAATAAATCAGGGGTATATTTTAACTTTTTTAATACTATGTACAGGGTTGCAAGGAAATTTTTTTCATTGATTGGTTTAACACTTGTCATTTGTTGCGTTAAGGTATTATAATAATATTTTAAAAACAAATACCTGAATTCATAAAAGACTTCTTTTAGCTTTTCTTCAGGAGGACATTTCTTGCATTTTTTTCTGATATATTTAAGAATGTTTTTAGTAAAATCTGCAGAAGTGTTTGAAAACAGCATTTTGCATGCTATACGGTTAATCTCCTGAGGAGTGACGCTTTTCTTTACTTCGCCCTGTTTGCCAATAAAATAATTTGATATATACTCCTTCCCACGAGGAATATAATAAACCTGGAATTTAATTATAGGAAGACTCCGTAATATATTACTATAATATGTTTCTTGATAATTTTCACGGTCTTTGTCGGTAAATTCAAAAGTTTTTATAATATTTCTTTCTCTTCCATACGCATCCATGCCAGCCTCATCTTTAATGGTAATATCAGGGGCTCCATGATAAGAATTAAAATCAATATAAAATCCTTTATCCACTTTAAACAAAAACTTTTGCTTCATGACAGGATAAACAGAATTTAATGTGAAGAAAAAAGGCGGAAACTCATTTTCATAGCCACCAGCAAAAGATACATTAGTGTTTTTAATATAGACATCAATAATATCTCCTTTGCCAAGGTTTGGGATGGCAAGTTTCATGAATTTCATATTCTTACTAGTATAAAATGGACGAAAAAAATAGGGAATTTCATGATCCGTTTCAACAGCGTTATCAGTTGAGATTTCTTGTTTGTCACCGTTAGGTTTTATAATTCGTATTTCAATATTATTTGTTGGTGTTTTCATCTGGTTCATTTGAACTGAAACAGGAATACGAATCCCGTTGATACCGGTACTTGATGAAAAATCAGTTATATAATATGGGATAAAATAATAAAATATTGAAAATTCATCCACTGCAGCATTATCTTGCAGTTTGATCCGCTTTCGAATAATTTCCTCTTCGCAATTATTTTGATTTTTTCTTAAAAAAGAGTACAAATATTCCTGATATATTACAACAGCAGATTTATTTTTCCATTTATCTGGCACATCGGCAACATTGAAATTAGAATCATTCGCATCAAATGCAATATCATTTGATTTTAACTGTTCCAGTCGTTTTTCACTGGGTAACTTTGTGTCTTGATTTGTTCTATTAATACTATCTTGTTTCTGTTTTCTTAAATCAGAAGGTTTTATTGTTTGACCCTTGGCAAAAGGACAAATCATGATAATTAAAATGATTAATATTTTTCTCATTGATTTTATATTTTTTTTAGAATTACCTGGTCCTTTAAAAAATTATTTATTTGATTTGCTTCTTTATTCCAATTAACAAAATCTCTTTTTTTAACGAGATCCTTCTTTAAAATATATTGTTTTTTTAACAGAATTATATTACCGTTTTTTTCATAGCTATAACTCCCTGCAAAGTAATTATTCTCAACAATTATTTTTTCAGGAAGGTATGAAATATTATATCCTGCCGGTATGGTGAATTCAATGGTTGCGTTGTTGGAGAAAACATTATAAAACTCGTAATCATTGTGCCTTGTTGTGTCAAAAACATTCAAAGTAAAATCAACACCATTATTCATATTTACATATAACTCTTTTTCTGTTTTTATTATTCCGTTATCAATGTTGTAATTCAATGAAATGCTAAGAGGAATGTCCCTGTTTTCAAAATCGAACGCTGAATAATTCGTGATATGAATATTTTTATTGTCACCGGATAAATATTTTTTTATATTCTCTTCTTTTTTTTCACCAGATAAAGAATGATAATAATAAAATAATTCGTTTTTTTCTTCCCCTTTATAAGTTGCATTGGATGATGCTTTCAATATTTCCTTTTCCGGATCAATTTCCATTTTGACATCAGTGACTATACTGTTGAATTCAGGTCCTGCATCAGGAATAGTATCCAGGATATAGTTTTTCTTGTTCTCAATAAGTACCTGACGTCCCTGGATCTGGTAATTATTTTCCGGGAATGGGCAGTATTCATATGTCGGGTCGAGAAAAAATTCTTTATTATTAAAAAAAAGTGTGCATATCATATGATTATCCACAACAAGAGATGGAGTAGAGTAATCATAAGAAAGTCTTTTTGTGCCAAGCCAGGTTAATCTTGCATCAAACCCTGCAATTAAAAGTAATTCTTTAAGAAGGCTGGCTGAGCCTTTGCAGTCGCCATACCTGTTCTGAAATACTTTATCAGGCTTTTCGGGTTTAAAACCCATGATTCCATTTTCAAATGCAATGTATCTGATATTATCCTGAACCCAGTAATAAATCGCTTTAATTTTCCCTATATCGTCAGTTTTATCTTTAGTTAAGGACTGAACTAAATTAGTAAGTTCAGCAGAGTGTGTAGTGTCGTGTGGAATAAGTTGATAGTACCAGGTATAAAGATCATTAAGCGAATCAAATAATTTATTATTTTTCCCCTCGGTGTCAGTATAATTTTTACTCAGAAATACCAGATGCGGCAGCTCCCTTGAAGGGTGCGGAGAATTCCTTTCTTCTTTGAATGCATAGAGGTTATTTAATGTATAAGTATATTTTTTACATTTATGTTTTTCATCTAATTCAACATTTTTATTAATGATATAACCCTCAAAATTTTTTTCTATCATTTCAATATCCAACCATCCGGGAACATTAACCTCAAGAGTATATTTAAGAATAGGAAAATCTTCATGAAAGAAAAAGCTGGTCAGGTATTTTACATCATAATATGATTTATTAGCGCAGATAGTTATTTTTTCTCCTTTAGAGTTAAATGAGGCAATGTAATCGCATATCTTTGCATCATCATAAAAAATTCCTTCCGATTCAATATTCCTATAAACATAATTAAATGATTCGACTTTTTTCCCTTTGGCATTTGTAGCGCTAACATGGTTAATATTCGATTGTTTGTCATAAAATAAAGCGCCTGTATAAGAAACCTCGTCCCGCAATGAAACCAATGTGTTGGAAATTTTCATTACAGCACCAACGGGAAAACTTCCGGGAGAGGAAGAAAGGTATTCGAAATTTATTTTTACAGAATATTCAGGGCTTACGACTTTTTCATTAGGGTAAATTGTGCTGAGTTTCTCAGCAAAAGCAATATCTTCTTTTGAAGTTTCAATTTTTTGTGCAACACAATTTCTACTAAAAACAGCTAATAAAAGAATCAGGAAAATACTGCGAAATGCATAAGGAAAAATCATTTGCAAAAACTATGAGATTTAATATTTTAAAAATCTAACATATGCAACTCTAAATTCATATGCTGAAAGTGTCCCCGGCAGACTGGTCTTGTCATAAACATCGGGCAATTTTACTTTAGGACCTTTCCCGAATTTTAAATTAATCTCTGCCATACGGTTGGTTTTTGTCCAGAAACGAAATCCTGCTGAGGCCACTGGAAGTATAAACGAAGATATTGGTTTTTCTCCAGTCCAGCCGACAAAAATAAGTGGCGATTTGTAATATTCAATGCCTGCTCCGAAAAAAAAACCGTGTTCTTTTGTTGATTTGTAAGTTGAACCGGCAGCAATCTCATAATTTATTAAAAGCGGCATGTTAAATGTGCAAAAGCCTGCAGCATCACCACTTTTCTCCGGTACAACTAATCCAAAACCAAAAGATGGAGTTAAACTGAAAGAAAATGCACTTTCCTGCGAAGGTTCGTAAAAATTGTATCTGAAACGGTACATGCAGCTTCCAAGATTTATCGCGTCAGTCTTAATGAAAGAATTCGTTGGGATGTATGTAGATGTATTATCATCATATATTGAATTAGGATATACTTTTACCGGAGATGAAACAAAATCGGCTAAAACAGTATATCCCATTGCTTGAAATATCTTTGAAGATTTAGGTTTGGTTTTGCTGTCTTCCTGTGAAAACACATAAAAACTATTGAAGAAAAGAATAACCAAAAAGATTTTTATTTTCATAAAAGAAAAGACGTAATTGGAATTAACCATTTTAATTATTGGCAAGCACCAAACAATGACAATAAAAACAAATATTAATTATAATGGACTATATCACTATTTCGATTTTGAACAAGTAATTTTACCTTGTACCGTTGTAGGCGAATAACCAGTGCTGACTACAGGAATACTACAAAATGAAAATACCATTGAAGAAGAAGTAACATCTACATATAAACTTCCGGATGTAGAATTGTAATCTATGCTTGAGGAGTAACTACCATAGACGTAAACAACTTCCGCCTGATTTCCTGTGAGGGAAGACGGATCAACATTTACCAAAGTATACACTTTGTTCATAATTGGCCACCCTCCGCTGGGCAGATAAATAATAAGTTGTTCATATGTTGAATATGATGTTAACAAAACTTCCATATAGTCAAGTTCATCAGTGCCGGAAACACTGCCTGAGAAGCTTGTAGAGATAGCGGCGCAAGCAGTATTATTAGTAAGAAGTGAATCGCATGGCGCTTTAACCGCATTCGTATCAATAGTTGAATGATAATCATTCATTATATCTATTCCACGCGACACTTCCTTTTTACAAGAAAGAGATAATATCACACCAAAAAGTGCGACTAACCCTGTTGCAAGTAAATATCTTTTCATAATAAAATATATTTAATTTTTTACCTATTTAAATTTTCTCGCGGAGAAGAAATCCCATTTTAAAATCAAGATAAGCGTTATAGCCAAATGAACCAACACCAGGTCGTACACCAATTTCAACTCCATAATACACACTGACACTTTTCCGCATTGGGAGTACAGTATACCCAAGCCTGAAGCCCACATGTGATTTTGGCGTATTGTCGTTTACCA
>JBEKEO010000234.1:0-4902 GCA_050013795.1 Bacteroidales bacterium | reverse complement strand
AGCTTACCCTCACTCCCAAAATGAATAATGTAAATGCAATAGAGCTTTACCTCCTTGAAATGACCATTGATTCGATTATTTTCAACAACTCTACTGTTCCTTCGTTCACTTATACCGACACTATATTGCGTGCCTCGCTTTCTTCGCCGATAAATATTAATGATACTGTTTCTTTGAAAATATATTATCATGGGCATCCGCAGGAGGACCCTTCGGGATGGGGAGGGTTTTATTTTTCAAGTGATAGTGTTTATGCTTATAATCTTGGTGTAGGGTTCGAAACTGAACCGCATAGTTTTGGCCGTGCATGGTTCCCCTGCGTGGATGATTTTATTGACCGTTCAACATACGATTGCTATATCCGTGTGGAAGATACCAAAACCGCTGTTTGCGGTGGAACTCTGATGAGCGAAACAAATAACGGAGATGGCACCAAAACATATTACTGGAGGCTGCATTCAACCATTCCGAACTATCTTGCTTCTGTTGCTGTTAGTGATTATGTTTCGCTGAACGATACTTTCAACGGAATGAATGGAAAGATACCTGTTAATATTTATGTTCCCGCTTCCGATAGCAGTAATGCCAAAGCTTCCTTTGTCCACCTGCTGAATATATTGAGCGTTTATGAAAGCCGTTTTGGCCCCTATATATGGGAAAGAGTTGGATATGTGGGAGTCCCATTTAACAGCGGGGCAATGGAACATGCAACAAATATTGCTTATCCGCTTGCCTGTATAAATGGAAACCTTACATATGAATATATGTATGCGCATGAGCTTTCGCATCACTGGTTTGGTGATCTGGTTACATGCGCTACCGAAGGAGATATGTGGCTGAATGAAGGATGGGCTACATATTGCGAATCATTATACAGAGAAGGGATATATGGCCACAGCAGTTATTCGGCAAATATTATTTCAAATCATTATAATGTGCTTAACACATGCAATGTTACCGACCATGGGTATTATGCTATTTATGGTGTTCCCTCTAATCTGACTTATGGCAGCACTGTTTACGATAAAGGCGCAGATGTTATTTATACATTGAGGAATTACCTGGGAGATTCTACATTCTTCAGCATGTTGAAAGCATACACGGCAAGTTATAAATTCAAACCTATTTCCACTCTTCAGTTCAGGGATTTTATAACTGCACAGACAGGAATCAATATGAATGATTTCTTTGACGGATGGGTCCTTTCTCCGGGATTTCCACAATATTCAATAGATTCCATGAAATATACAGGAACAGGGAATGATTATACTGTTTTTGTAAAGCAACGGCTTCGCCATAAGCCTTCTTTTATCAACTCGAATAAGATAGAGATAACTTTTATGAGCAGCACCTGGCAGAAATATACTCAAGCTATTCAATTTTCCGGGCAATTCGGAAATCAATTATTCCATTTGCCTTTTGCCCCTGTATGCGCCATGATGGACTTAGACGAAAAAGTAAGTGATGCCACTACCGATTATAGTTCAGTGATAAAAACAACAGGAACAACAAATTTTACGAATTCGTTTTTCGAGCTTAATGTTCAGAATGTCACTGATTCTGCCTTTTTCCATGTAAGGTACAACTGGGTTCCTCCCGATCCATTGAAAACCGCATCACCGGATATATACAGGATCTCGACAAATAGGTACTGGACAATCGACGGACTATTTCCTTCCGGATTCAAAGCAAAGGGAAGCTTCAGTTATGACAGAAGTTCAACGGGATTTGAAGATACACTATTAATAACACCTTTATCTACCGATTCAATTGTTTTGTTATATCGCGTTAATCCAGCCGATGATTGGCATATAGTGAGTTTTATAAGAACCGGAAGTTATTCTTCAGGCGACTTGATAGCACAGGATCTTCAAAAAGGCGAATATACCTTTGGAATTGGAAGTCCTGATCAATCCGGGATAAATAAATTAAGCAATGCAATGAACATCTCTGTTTTTCCTAATCCCACAACTAATAACCTGATAATTGAAGCACCCCAGCAAGCCATAATAGAAATTACTAACATACAAGGTCAACTTTTGCAAACCTATACCGCGACAAGCAATAAAACCAATATAGATGTTTCTGCTTTTCCAGGCGGAGTTTATATTGTGGAAGTGAAAACGGGAAAAGGAATAGAGGTTAGGAAGTTTGTGAAAGAGTGATGATTTAAGAATTACGATGAATGAATAATCGTAAATCGTAATTAAGGTTACATCACCATCATTTTTTTTACTATTTTTCTGTGCCCTGATTCAAGGCTGTAATAATACATGCCTTTGCGGATTCCGTTTGTGTTAAATTCTATCTTGTGACTTCCTGCCGACATGGTTGTATCAAGCAATTCGCATACAGTTTTACCATAAACATCGTATATAACAATCTTTACAGGCATTGCAGCAGGAAGTTCAAATGCAATCTGTGTATTATCATCGAAAGGATTTGGAGTGTTCTGATATAAGTTAATAAAAGAATCGTTGCCATCATATTCATTTATTCCAATTGTTGTAGTAGCTTGTTTCAGCACAATTTCATCATTGGGATCGAATATCAAATTATCAGGTTGCTTAGTAAATGTGAAAGAAAACAGTTGATTATTTGCATTGTTCATCACTTTTACAATAGTGTCGCTTCCACCTGTGAAATTAACCTGTAATTCAACAGGCATCTGGAAAAAGGCTGCATTGGTCTGTATTTGGTTAGCATTAAAATTCACTGTCCATGTTCCATTGCCGTTATTAACAAAATTATAAGTGTTGTTATAAACAGGATGATTGGGTTGGGTGAACCATTCGTTAAAGAACCAGTCAAGGTTTTGCCCTGTAGCTTGATTCATTTTTGTCATGAAATCGGGAATCACTGCATTCCTATATTTGAAATTCACTGCATCAGTGGCATATGCTTTAATTGAAGCGAAGAACAGTGAATCGCCCACAGTGTACCTGTACATATGCAACAGGCATGCTCCTTTTTCATAAGTAATGGAATAGTTGAATAATGTGTTTTCATCAGGAGTGTTTAGCGCCCATGAGGGATTATATATAGCCCATCCGGGATTAGTTGAAAGATAATCGTTAGCATCGGATACAATATCTGTTTTATATTGCGTGTATCCAGTGGTATGTTCATCCCAAAGCGCCTGGCAATATGTAGCAAATCCTTCGTTAAGAAAAATATCAGCCCATGTTCCGGGAGATATCATATCACCGAACCACTGGTGAGCAAATTCATGAGAAATAAGCGATGCATCCCAGCAGTCCTGACATAGACTTGTTAGAGTCTGGTTCTCCATTCCACCCCAAGGAAACTCTGAATTGAGTGTAGCGAAGCCATTTTTTTCAAATGGATGCACTCCGAATAAAGTTGAATAATAGGTTGTCATATCGCAAATGATATCCTCGCTGGGCGAAGGGTCTTCACCTGAATTATAATAGAAGCGCATAGGAATCAGTTTAGAAGAATCAGTAAGCATGGGCCAGTAAACTATATCGAGATTATAACCCACTTTGCTTGTCATTACCATTAAATAAGTAGCGATAGAATCGTGGTTCACCCAGTGATAATAAACCGAATCACCATAAACTGTCGAATCCTGCAAGCTCCCGTTCGACCCAAACAATACGCCTACAGGGACTTTTGCAGTAATTTCTGATAGAGCTTTATCGGAAGGCTTGTCCCAGCATGGGAACCATTTACGCGCACCTTCAGGTTCGCAATCGGTGAAAACCATTCCGCTGCCGTTGTAAAAAGCGCCATCGCTTATATCGTTGTGATGATAAAATATCATTACTTCGGTTATTTCACCTGGATTATAAATCCTGTTAAGGGTTATGGTAAGTGTATCATTTGTATGAATAAAAGAAATACCCGACATGTTGATGGAATCAATAACTAAAGAAGTGTTAACTGCATTTAGTTTAATAGTGTTTAAAGCAGTATCAATTTTAAAGCTGATAATTTCATTGGCCGTGTAGGAGTGTGGGTAAGGACTGCTGTAACATTTAAAAAGGTCGAGGTTAAGTGTATATTTTAATACATCGAAAGAATGTCTTGGTGAGTTGGGTGATTTTGGTCCAATTAAACCTTTTTCATGTATCTTTTGCTGGTGGCAATTCCAAGCACCATTAGGAACATTTGTTTGCTGAGCAAAAGTAACAGCCGCTGAGAAGAGGATGGTGAATGCAATAAGCATCATTGGTTGCATTACTATTTTGAAGGATGTAAGGCTTTTCATAAGCAATTGAATATGTGTATCGCAAAGGTAAGAAGAAAAAATAATAAGGTTGCATAAGGAACGAGGAAATTTGTCATATTTAAAAATGTTTTTATCTTTGAATCCTATCAATTAGGAAAAATTATTGTTTAACTAAAATTATAAAACTATGTTTTGTCCAAAATGCGGCGCCGAGCTTAAAGAAGGCGCAAAATTCTGCCATAAGTGCGGATTTAATATGTCGGAAACACCTGTTACACCTCCACCACCGCAACAGCAGCAACAACCACCGCAACAACAGTCTCAGCCACAGAATCCTTTTCAGAATTTTAATGAGGCTGAGGTGAAGGCAGCAGCTTCTAATATATTTTCAAGGGCTTCAAACATCATGTTTAAAACAAAGTCCGAGTGGCAGGCTATTAGCGCCGAAAAACCAAGTGCATCCTCAATTTTATTTGGTTATGCTATTCCTTTGGCTTTAATACCGGCTATTTTCAGCATCATAGGTTATGGGGTTATCGGAGTAAGCTATGGCTGGGGATTCAAATTCACCAGCTGGATCTGGGGTATAGAGGTTGGTCTTACTTCTTTTATTTCGGCAATTGCAGGCGTGTATATTACAGCACTTATTGTGGATGCTCTTGCTCCGGCATTTAAAGGACAAAAGAGTTTCGGAAGGGCCATGCAGC
>JBEKEO010000233.1:0-4936 GCA_050013795.1 Bacteroidales bacterium | reverse complement strand
TAAATTCATTCCATAATATTTCTTTTCATTTCTCGGGTTACCAAGTATTCTAATGGTATCCATTATCTGAACGAGATCAGAATTGCTATTTATCTCTTTAAACCCTATATTTGTGTTTTCCCAGCTTCCATAAAAATTTTCCCGCGAATAAAGTGAGTCATCAAATTTATAGGATTCATTCTGATAATAGATTTTATAAAAAAGCTTTTCTTTTGTTTTTCTTGTAAATTCTATTTTACAGATAAAGCTGCCTTCTTTTACCTGGTTTTTTGTTGGTATGATGATACCATTTGTTATGGCATTGTTCAGATCAGCGTTTAAGAATAAAGTATCCTGATTATTTGAAAAATTAATAAAAGGATCAAACTTTATATCACGAACAATATCGGGTTCTCTTAATAAAAATAAAAAAACAATAGTTAAAAGAATGCAGATGACTATACTTATTTTAATAAGTTTATTTTTTAACATATGTTGTAAGTTATAAATATTTTTGAGTATCTAAATTTATGTAATAATAATTTGTCAATAATGTAAAAAATCCTTTGGTGTCTTTTCATCTGGAAATTCTATTCCATAAGAAAACAATTTTAAAATAATCAGCATACGCGGTATTTCTGTTGTAATTCCATGTAAAATTTATATTGTGTCTCTTTCCGAATTCAAGGCTGTCAAAAAAACCTATATCATTTATTTGTTTGCTTCACGATAGAATCTGTTCTGAAATTTTCCGAATCCCGATCCACCATCCATTGAGCATTTATCTTTATCATTGTATCTAAAGGCAAATTATTTTTTTTGGCATCTTTTTTAATTCCGTTATACCATTCTTCGCTACTTAGTATCTCATTCTCATAATATTTAAGATTTTTTTCAGTTGTTGTGATTCCTTTTAAGTTCGGATTCTTTGATTTGTAATCTTCTGCCCATTCTTTTGATTTTGTAGTATACCTGAACAGTTTAATATTTTTAATATCAAGGCATTTTTCCAAATAAAAATAAACTGGAATATTTTCAATTTGCATTAAAGCTCCATGAGAATGACAAATTTTATCAAATGGAGAAAAGGCTTTGATCATAATTAACCCTTCAGGATATTCATTACTAAAATTACTAAAATTATTTGCATCTATTTTTTTTGTGTTTATATCAAATATATAAATATTTTTTGCCGATCCTCCTGTATTTAATGCAATATAATATGATTTATCCCATCCAATAAAATCCAGGACAAGTCCCTTTTTATCTGTTAATTGAAAGTTAATACTGCTTGACAATGTATCTGTTGCATCATCACCTATATAAGGAATAGCATCATTTTTCTCCATGATTAAACTATTTTCAAAAGCCCAATATAATGGGTATGAAAAATTTTTTATATTATAAAAAGGAATTTTTGGCCAACAATAAGAAAGAGGAACCATCAGTGCTATTAAAATAAATACAATTGTCTTTTTTAATTTTAAATGTTTTTCATTTTCAAAAAACAGGGCAAAAAACGGTACAGAAAGCAGAACCAATGTTATCGTAAAACGATGTTGGGTAAATAAAGTTCCATTGTATGCAGTGTAAATATATGTAATCATTATTAATAAAAAAGGAATAAACCATATTAATTTGGTTTTATTGATTTGCTTTAAAAGCAATTTTTTTAAAAAAGTAAATATTAAAATGAAAGAAATAAATGGAGTCAGCATTAATACCCATGAAGTTGGGAAAAAAGCTAACCTTTTCACGTATTCTGCTTTTGTTATATTATTATTATATCCAGAATATGTTTCAGCCCAACTGGTCGCAAAGTGAAAGCTATATAAAAAATCTTTTTGTTCTATTTGATTTCCGATCATCCAGTAAACAGGGAAAATTAAGGCCGTACAGCAAAATGGCAACAACATTTTCCACTGTTTTAATAAAACCAAAACAATAAAAAATAATGCCATTACTTCCCATGCTTCATACCTAACCCCACCGGCTATAGTAATTGATAAACCAGCATAAATTGCATATTTTATTTTTTGGGACGAACGAAATCCTTTAGAAATAAAATACATTGATAACAAAACGAAAAAGGCATAACAAACTTCAGCCATAGCTAAAAAGCTATTTTTAAATACAACAGGACTGAAAGAATAAATCAAGGCAACAAATAAAGCTCCTTGCTTATTGAATTCGTTTTTTGTAAAAAAATATAGCGGGATACAAGACGCAACTGCAAATAGTATACTTAAAACCTCAGGTCCATAAATATTACCCGGAATTATAAATAGGCCGAACGCATTAATATAATGGTGAATGGGCGCCCAATGTCCACTCATTAATAATTGAAAATTATCCAATAAATTTCTTGCAATAAAAACTCTACTGGCAGCATCAGAATCGTCGCTTTGAGTAAAGGGCATTATAATTAATCTTGCAATAAGGCTAATGATACATATAATTATTATTTCCTGATACTTTTTAATGAAATGTTTCATCTCAATTTATAAGTATCGGAAATCTTAGGTGTCAATTTTTTGAAAATATTATTTTCTATCAAAACGATAAAAGATGCTATTCTCCGAAAAAACTTATTTCAAAATCATCAACGAATGCAATATTATTATGAGGGTTCCAAATATAAATGGAAATTTTAGCGCCTTCATTTTCGAAATTGGGTAGTTTAAATTCAGTAGAAAATTTATACCATTTTTGTGTTTCATTTACAACAGGGTTTACGTCCCGGCCTTCCCAAAAAATACTTTTTTTATTTTTGCTATCCACAGATAATACAAGAACAGTTTTTTTAACCAAATCTGTTAATTTCACCCAAACACTTACTTTTACTTTTTTAATTGGGTCGGCACTAATTTCGTTAGCTAATTTGCAGAATCCATATGAAAATTGATGAGCGGAATCAACTTTAGAAGAGCAATCACCTGTATGCCCACCACCATAATAACCAATGGTGTTATTATTCATCCAGTCACCTCCATCAATATTACCCCGGAAAATTGGAGTAAATCCGTTATTATTTGAACAACTAAAACCGAATATTGATATTGCTGCCAATATCAAATAATTAATCTTTTTCATAATGATCATTTTTTAATTAATGTTAATTATTTTTTATCTAAGTTATTTTATAGAATGCCTCTAATTAATTTAACAAATTTATATGTTTTTTTGTAAGTAGAATCTTAGATGATTAGAAATTTTATTGTAAGTATTTTTTAAGCTAATTGATAATAATTCCACATATCGTTTTGTTATTGCCAATTGCTCATAACACTTTGCATTTCGTTAGTGTTTATATTTTGTGATTTTAAGGTCATCAAAATATGCAGGATTGCCTGTATCGTTAAATGTATAAATATGAATTTCTTTATTATTTAAATTTTCAGGTACTATAAAGTCAATTATTATATTTCCCCAGTCATTTTTTTCATTTGTCGTTTTCGTTTCCGATAAATAAAAATCATCGCTATTCCTAGCCGAAACAGCAAGCGATGCGTCTTTGTTGCTGTTATTGCGCCATACACTAATTCTGTAATGATCGCCGGCGCATACCTCGTCTATAATATATTCCATTCCGCGTTTATTATCGTCTGATAATTTGCAGGAGTATTTTCCGGAAAAGGCTTTTTCAGAACTTTGAGTGACACCATCATTGAATACCTGTCCCAGGCTGCCAGTAAAATACTGGCCATCGGAAGTCAGTGAATCGGCATTACATAAAATTTCTAATGAGTCAATATCTGATGCGGTAGGATTATATGTTATCTCATAAATATTCTCCTGATTATCTTTATTCGAGAAAATATTTTCCACTTTTGTGTCTTTCACCCTCTGAATATTAAACATTACATGTTTCATGACATTATTTTCAATATCCGTATCACCAATATATAATCTGATACTCCCATATTTTTTTAAAAGGTCAATATAGGATATTGTGTCGTTTGCCCAGTTATGAAAAAGTTCGTCCCACCAATACACATATGTTTTTGGATATGATTCATTTAAAACATTAGTATAGCGAGGTCTCATAATATCACCACCCCAATATAAGCCAAAAAACAGCGCATACTGAGGATATGCGCAACCGTAATATGTTGGAACAATAACCAGAGGTTTGTCGGTGGGATTATTATTAACAAAATCAACTGTTTTCAATATTGTTTCTTTGATAGTTAAATAATAAGCATGACTTTCCCTGGCCTTTATGAAATCAGAAGTCAGGAACAAAAGAGCAAGAAGAGCAAAAATTGTATTTTTATAAATTGCTTTAAATTTATTAAAGTAAATAGTCGCGACAACCCAAAGCCCAAACGATATAGGCAATAGTGCCGGTGTAAGATAATGATACTTGTACTGCTTTGCTACAAGCAGTATCATAATGGTCATTGAAGCAGTTATACCAAGCAGAACTTTATATAATTTTTCATTTCTTATCTTAATTTTGATATATGGAATCTGATAAATAATGCAAGCTACAACAAAAACAAAAAAAGATATGGTAAATACATACTCGGTTGAGAAGGTCAGTTTTAGCGCAGATATGTATGCATGTTTATCAATTACATTGGCTTCGCCGGCACCATATTGTCCGTTGTGAATGAAAAGATTTTGGATCCAGTCGTAAAAGTAGTCAAATCTGTAACAGAGTACCGGAAAGATAAATATTAAAAATGCAATTATCGAAAAAACCCCATAGAGTATTTTGCGAAAAAACCCTTTGAATAAAAATAAGGGAATGAGCCAAATGGGGAAAAAGGTAATCTTAACGGCAACTGAAAAACCTGCAATAACAGCAAATCCAATTAAATATTTATCAATTATTTTTGCCATGAGAAAAATTAAATTTATTTAAAAATCTATACATAAATAATATTATGTTACGAAAGACTTTTAATCTTTTTTTGCTTTTACTTGTTCCCGCATTGTATGTGCTAATGGG
>JBEKEO010000232.1:0-4940 GCA_050013795.1 Bacteroidales bacterium | reverse complement strand
AAGAAATGAATATACTTAGCTTTTTTGTAATTATTCCGCTGATAACCATATTTGCCTTGATGGCCACTAAAGGCTATAAACAGGCACGTCTTGTATCTGCCATTGGAATGGGCATTCAGTTAGTATTAGCAGCTGTTCTTGTTTTCATGTATCTGGCTGAAAGAAATGCAGGGAATACAGCCGAAATGCTTTTCTACCAGAGTTCCGTTTGGTTTCAAAGCCTTAACATTACCTATACCGTAGGTGTTGACGGTATTGCTGTAGCTATGATTGCACTAACATCTATTGTTGTATTTGCAGGAATCTTCGCTTCATGGGAAGTTGAATTTCTTACCAAAGAGTTTTTCATATCCCTTATTTTACTTTCTTCAGGAGTATTCGGCTTTTTTATCAGCCTTGACCTGTTTACAATGTTCTTATTTTATGAAGTTGCTGTAATTCCAATGTATCTTCTTATTGGATTATGGGGAAGTGGCCCGAAAGAATATTCAGCCATGAAACTTACGCTAATGCTTATGGGTGGCTCTGCACTTCTTCTTGTTGGCTTACTTGGCATCTATTTCAATTCAGCTCCCGGCGGTGGAGGACTAACATTTAATATTCTTTCTATTTCAAAAATTCATATTCCTATTGAAGCACAGAGGTTCTTTTTCCCATTAACGTTCTTAGGATTTGGAGTACTTGGCGCTTTATTTCCATTTCACACATGGTCACCTGATGGTCATGCTTCAGCACCTACAGCTGTGTCCATGTTGCATGCAGGTGTGCTGATGAAACTCGGAGGATATGGTTGTTTCAGGGTAGCTATGTTTCTTATGCCGCAAGCTGCGCAGGAATTGGGATGGATATTCCTTATTTTAACTACAATCAGTGTAGTTTATGGAGCATTTGGCGCTATTGCACAAAAAGATCTTAAATACATCAATGCATATTCTTCAGTAAGCCATTGCGGACTTGTATTATTTGCCCTTCTGATGATGAACAAAACGGCTATGGACGGCGCAATAATCCAAATGATCTCTCATGGCCTGATGACAGCCCTCTTCTTTGCTTTAATCGGAATGATCTATGGAAGAACACATACAAGGTTAATTAATCAAATGGGCGGACTGATGAAAGTTATCCCATTTCTTGGGGTAGTATATGTGATCGCAGGGCTCGCATCTTTAGGATTACCGGGATTAAGCGGTTTCGTTGCCGAGATGACCATATTTGTTGGCTCGTTCCAGCATCCTGATATTTTCCACAGGATATGCACTATAGCTGCCTGTTCTTCAATTGTAATAACAGCAGTTTATATTCTTAGAGTAATTGGTATATTACTGCTTGGTCCTATTACCAATGATCATTATTTGCATCTTGGAGATGCCAAATGGTTTGAAAGAACTTCTACTATTACTTTAGTTTTAGCGATAGCAGGAATAGGTCTTGCTCCGCTGTGGTTATCTAACATGATCAGTGACAGCCTTGCTCCTATTATCAACCAATTATCTTTTACCGGATTTTAATTGAAATAAACGATTTACAATATGATGGGTTTAGAAAAATATTTATTAATGCGGCATGAACTGATCCTCACACTGATCACTCTTATCATTTTGATTGCCGAATTATCTGTTAAAGATGGAAATGCACGTAAATTAAGGCCATTCAGCATCATACTGTTATTTATCGCAACTATCATCGGGTTCTTTCCAATTGATAGCGGTTCTCTTTTCGGTGGGATGTACCAGACCAGCGGAATTATCGTAATGATGAAAAACATACTGAATATTGGCGTGCTGATAGTGTTTATTCAATCCTATACATGGCTTGGCAATGATGAGAATAGTATTAAGGTTAACGAATTTTTCATGCTCATCCTTTCTACCCTTATAGGAATGGATTTTATGATTTCTTCAGGTGATTTCCTTATGTTCTATATCGGACTTGAACTCGCTACTATCCCTATTGCTTCGCTTGCCGCTTACGAAAGAAAAAAAGCAAAATCAGCTGAAGCAGGTATCAAGCTTATTCTTATCTCAGCATTTTCATCAGGAATTATGCTTTATGGCATATCCTTGATTTACGGAACAACCGGCTCTATTTATTTCAGTGAAGTGGCTCAACATTTTACAAGTAATAATCTTCAAACACTTGCGCTGATATTTTTCTTCGCAGGCATGGCTTTCAAAATATCTATTGTTCCTTTCCATTTATGGACTGCCGACGTATATGAAGGCGCCCCTGTCAATGTTACATCCTACTTATCAGTAATATCAAAAGGAGCTGCGGTGTTTATCTTTATGATTGTGATGTTTACAGTTTTCCGAACTGTATTAGCAATTTGGCAAGATATACTTTACATAACAGCAGTAATAACAATGACTGTCGGAAATTTATTTGCCCTACGGCAGAAGAACCTGAAAAGATTTCTTGCTTTCTCGTCTATTTCACAGGCAGGATTTATTTTCCTTGGTATCATTGGCGGAAATAAATTGGGAATGACCTCTGTTGTGTATTTCATGCTGATCTACATCTTCTCCAATCTTGGCGCATTCGGTGTTATCTCTGCTATTGCAAATAAAACAGGTAAAGAAACTATGAGCGATTACGACGGTCTTTACCTTACTAATCCCAAGCTCAGCCTTATCATGATGCTTTCCCTGTTCTCTCTGGCAGGCATACCGCCTGTTGCAGGATTCTTCGGCAAGTTCTTCCTTTTTACAGCCGCAGCACAGCAAGGCTTTTATATACTTGTTTTAATTGGTGTTCTTAATACCATCATTTCATTATACTATTATTTACTTGTTATAAAAGCAATGTTCATCAACAAAAGCGACAACCCTATCCAGTATTTCAGGAACGACGGGTTTACAAGGCTTGGGTTGATCCTCTGCACGCTTGGTATCATTGCCACAGGATTCTTCAGCGTTATATACGAGTATATAGGTTCATTAAGTTTCGGGATTTAATAAAAGGAAAATATGCCACTCAACAAGGTAAAACATACTATCAGCGAAATTAACGGAGTAAGATGTTCCGTTGTGGAAACAGGCGCTACTGAAGAAAGGGTTGCATTCCTGAAAGCCCTTCTTGAACATAATAAATTTGAAGTTAAAGTTGCTGAAGAAAATAAGGAAGGCGAACCCAAAACCTATATAATCGGAGTTACCAATGTTCTTTTTAACCCTGTATTTGCAGTTTACGAGCGCAGCTTAAAAAGCGTTGACGGATTTAAAGTGACTCCTGCTTATTGGCTTCAACATACTACTGTTTTCGATCCCCGTTACTGGCTGATGAGAAAAAGAGTCAGAAAAACTGCCTGATCTGATTTATCTTAAATGACAATTGCTTTATATTTATAATAATTCGTGAACTTTTCTTTCCATGTCAAATTTTATTTGGATATTTGAATATTCAAATACTTTAAATTATGGCCAGAATCGTACACTTATCGGAAGCTGTTACTATAGGCATACACAGCATGGTTCTAATAGCACGCGCAGGCGGCATTATCAATGTAAATATTATTGCTGAACAAACAGGGGCTTCAAGGAACCATCTTGCTAAAGTAATGCAACGGCTGGTAAAAGCAGGTTTTTTAAAATCGAACCGCGGACCTGCGGGTGGGTTTGTGCTTAAGAAAAACCCGAAAGAAATTACTATCCTTCAAATATATGAAGCCATTGAAGGAAAGATAGAAATAGACGGCTGCCCTATGAACCAGCAAATATGCCCTTTTGACAAATGCCTGATAGGAGGTATTGTGAAGGATGTTTCGAAAGAATTTATAAAATATATTAAGAAAACTACCCTTAACGATTATTTGTAAACTAAAACGAGTTTATTTAGTTTGATGTTTAAAGTTTTCGACTGTCAAATGAACTATTCTTTCACAAACTTCTTCACCGCAATTCCTTTTTCTGTCTTCACTTCTACTACATATACTCCGTTTGCAAATGCTGAAACATCTATATTAGTTTTATTGCCTGTAGTAGAAAAGGTTTTTATTAACTGACCTTGCATGTTTGTAATTTCTATTTCTGCATTTTTTGGATTTTCTATTGTCAGATAATTAATAGCAGGGTTAGGATATACAGCAATACTTTCCGATACAGAGCTTAGCAAAGCAAAGCTGGTGGTAATATAAGAAGAAATAAAATTTCCAAATGCAATCGGACCAGCTCCAACCATAATGGTAGCCGTAACTGTATTGGTAGTGGAACTTATTACACTTACTGAATTATCACTATAATTTGCAACCAATATATTGCTTCCATCAGGGCTTACAGATATACCTTGAGGATATTGACCAACCGTAATGGTAGCCGTAACAGTATTGGTTGCAGTATCTATTACACTTACTGTATTATCAGCATAATTAGTCACATATATCTTCTTGCCATTGGGGCTTATAGCCAAACCAATAGGAGAATTGCCAACCGGAATTGTAGTCGTAACAGTATCAACAGCGCTGTTTATTATACTTACTGTAGCATCATCCTCATTAGCAATATATATCTTCTTGCCATTGGGGCTTATAGCTATACCATAGGGGTCATAACCAACCGTAATTGTATCCAAAACAGTATTGGTAGCTGTACTTATCGCATTTACTGAAGCACCACTGTAATTCACAACATATAGTCTGCTTCCATCGGGGCTTACAGCCATGCCCTGAATAGCATTACCAACAGCAATTTTAGCCGAAACTGTATTGGTTGCGCTGTTTATCACTCTTACTGTATCAGCATAATAATCCGCAACATACACCTTGCTTCCAGTGGGACTCACAGCTATACCATAAGGATCTTCGCCAACCTTAATTGTAGCCGAAACAGTATTGGTAGCCGTATTTATTACACTTACTGTACTATCATACCAATTTGTAACATATACCTTAAATCCATCGGGGTTTACAGATACACCCCCGGGTAAATTACCAACCGGAATTGTAG
>JBEKEO010000231.1:0-4942 GCA_050013795.1 Bacteroidales bacterium | reverse complement strand
CTGTAGGAATGGACGCAATGCCTGTAGGAATAGACGCAATCCCTATAGGAATGGACGCAATGCTTATAGGAATAGACGCAATCCCTATAGGAATGGACGCAATGCTTATAGGAATAGACGCAATCCCTATAGGAATGGACGCAATGCTTATAGGAATAGACGCAATAACTACTGGTCTGGAGGCAATGCATGTAGTTTTGGACGCAATTACTACATGCAAAGAGGAAATTATTACAATGAAATGCAATAAACTTGTAAGGATGGGGTATTTTTATAGAGGGAAAGAGGTTTTTGTTAACTTTGCTGGGATAAATTAACCTTAACACAAATGATAGAACGTCCACAGACAATTCAAATCTTTTTACCAGACGGAAATCCAACTAGTATAAAAATTGCTGACTTGACAAATAGAATGATAGTGGCTACACTTATTCCAAGAAAAAAATTAGCTGAGGTTGGTAATAGACAAGAAGTGAGAAAGTATGGAATTTATTTTCTATTTGGAATTAATGAAGAAAAAGCAAAACCTATTTCTTACATAGGAGAAACTGATAACTGCTTTACAAGACTTAACGCGCACAATCGGGAAAAAGATTTTTGGAACTATGCTGTTGTTATTTCACACAAGGCTAACTTCACAAAAGCACATGTAGAATATTTAGAATATTTGTGTATCAAAACAGCTCGAGAAGTTGGACGTTTCGACACTTCTGATAACAAAGCCATACCAACAAAACCATTTATTACCGAAAGTATGGAAGCTGACCTTCTAGATAATTTTGAAACTATAAAAGTTCTTTTATCAACTTTAGGTTATCCAATCTTTGAAGAAATCAAGACTTCGTCTAAAAAGCGAGAACTACTATTTTGTAAAGGTAAAGATGCATCAGCGACAGGAGAAATGATAGATGACGGCTTTGTTGTTTCAAAAGGATCAAAAGTTAATAAGGAAGAAACGAAAACAGCCACACCTTGGGTTGTGGGATTACGTAAAAAACTCATTGACGATAGAATTCTATTACTTGATCATGACGTTTACATTTTTAATGAAGATTTTATTTTTAATTCTCCAAGTGCGGCTGCTGCAACTGTTTTAGGTAGACAAGCAAATGGTTGGACCGAATGGAAGAATAAAGAAGGAAAGACTATAGATATGCTTTATCGTGTTGAAATTCATGATAAATCTAATAAAGAAATTTAAAATAACCCTTTAAACGTTTTGCTCTAATATTAGATAGAAAATTTAAAAAATTAAACAAATAAACTAATAATTCTCAACTCCCATCTTTCTACTCAACAAACCTAAACCTATACGGTAGCAGTGCATCTTTGGCGGCATAGTCAACCCCAACTCTTTTGCCGGTAATAATTTTGGTGGAAGGAACTTTTAAACCACGGTCTTCGAGCCAGATGTTATTGCCAAGAAGAGATTCGCCGCTTTGAGAGAAATGTATTCCCAATAGCTTTGAAACATTGCCGGGACCTATGCCATTCAAATCCTTTTCAAGTTTCTTATTTGCACGCTTCATCATAACAGCCATGCCTTCAACAGGCTTAATGCCGCGGATAAGGATGGCATGAGGGATGCCCGTTTTATTGGTAACTATATTAAACAGGGAATGTATGCCGTAACATAAGTAAACATAAGCCGTGCCGCCTTCCATATACATCACTTCCGTGCGTGCAGTGCGGCGGTTGCCATAAGCATGCGAGGCTTTATCGGTAATGCCTGCATAGGCTTCCGTTTCGGTAATGATGCCTGCGGTTACTCCTTCGCCATACAAATTGGTGAAAAGGTATTTGCCGAGCAAGTCCTTTGCGAGATGGACTACGTCTTCATTTAAATAAAATGACTTCTTTATTTTACTCATTGATATTGCGTAAATAAATTTTAACCGCAAAGGTCGCAAAGTACTGCGCAAAGTTCACAAAGGAATTAAATTCTCTGCGCTCTTTGCGTATATTTTCTTTGTGTTCTTTGCGGTTAATCTTTTTAAAACGTGTAAGTATTGGCAATCTTACTTTTTCCACGAAAGCATCTTATCTTCATCCATCACTATCTTATCATTATCCATCAGCCATTGGATAGCTTTGAGTATCCTGTTCTCGCTCACGCCCTTCACCATACTCAACACTGCTTCCAGAGAAAGTGGACTCTTTTGCAAAAGAGGTTTTATGTGTTCTATTACTGCATCGAATTCCATTTCGCTCAGGTCGAGTTTGTTTCGTTCAAGGCAAACATCGCACTGTCCGCAACGCTTGGGGTCTTCCTCGCCAAAATACGAAAGCAACAACTGGCTCCTGCATTTAAGGTTTGAAGTAACATAATGAATAACGGCATTGAGTTTCTCTTCCGCTATCCGTTTCCTTTCATGATAATTCTCTTTGGAGATAAAGAGGTCTTTGGTGTCGAGCCTTTCAATGCTGAATATTATCTGCGGACTTTCCTTCTGAGGAACATAAGAAAACACTCCCAGCTTATCAAGATTGGCAAGGTATTCAGCAGTTTGCTTTTTAGTAACATTAGCCCTTGAAGCTATCTCCGTTTCGCTAACCTTAACAAAATCGCCGAATATGCCGCCATAAGAACGCAATATGGTTTTGATGAAACTGTCGTACATTTTATTCTCCACCTGGAACCGGTACAGCGTTTCTTTATCCACTTTAAGGTGAAGTGTTGACGGCTGATACATGGCATCGGTGGTCATTATATAACCTTCCTTTTCGAGGAACTTAAGCGAATTGAAAACAGCCAGCGGCTTGAGGTTATACATAGTAGCAAAATTCGTGATATCGAAATCGAAGCTTGCATCTTTACCGCTGCCAATGGCAAGGTTATAATAATTGCCCAGGCACTGATAAACATTTTTTATTTCATCAACCGGTGGAAATGAACTTTCAAGGTTATGCTTTGCATCAAGTATATCAGCGTTGTTATACAGCAATATAGCAAATGCACGCCTGTCGTCCCTGCCTGCCCTGCCTGCTTCCTGGAAATAAGCTTCGATGGTATCGGGCAGATCAAAATGCACCACCAAACGAACATCGGCTTTGTCAATGCCCATCCCGAATGCGTTGGTGGCAACCATCATACGCCTTGCCCCCGCCATCCATGCACTCTGGCGCGTATCCCTAGCCTTTGCATCAAGTCCGGCATGATAATAATCGGATGCTATATGATTTTGATTAAGAAAATCGGATATATCCCTTGACTTCCTTCGGCTGCGTGCATAAATAATTCCCGAACCATTCACCTTTGAAATGATACGCAACAAACGGTTGAACTTATCTTCTTCGTGTATCACGGCATAAGCGAGATTCTTTCTTTCAAAGCTTTTACGGAAAACATTTTCCTTTTTAAACTCAAGCTGTTTCTGTATATCTATTACTACCTCGGCTGTGGCAGTAGCGGTAAGAGCAAGCACAGGAGTTTTGGGAAACATATCCCTGATTTCAATGATCTTTAAATATGGAGGGCGGAAATCATAACCCCACTGCGAAATGCAGTGTGCTTCATCAACAGCGATAAGGTTCACTTTCATTTTCTTTAAACGAAGCCTGATGGTTTCGGAAGAAAGCCTTTCGGGAGAAAGATAAAGGAATTTAATATCGCCATGAGCGCAGTTATCAAGCACCAGATCAATTTCGTTATAATGCATACCCGAATATACGGCAGCAGCTTTTATTCCTCTCCTTTTCAGGTTCTCTACCTGATCTTTCATAAGGGAGATAAGAGGCGAAATAACAAGGCACAAGCCTTCGTTAACAAGAGCAGGAATCTGGAAACATATTGATTTGCCGCCACCGGTAGGCAATAGCGCAAGTGTATCGTTGCCCTGTAATACAGAATTGATAATTTCCTCCTGCATAGGGCGAAAATCGGTATGCGACCAATACTTTATTAAAACCTGGTGAATGTTCAATGCAATACAAAAATTGATAAAACGAAGGTAAGAAAAATTATGATTTATGGAATATCATAGATTAATTGTTCTTACTATTAATACATGTTTATTGCATTAATTTTAGTGAAATCATTAAAAATAAACTGGGCTTAAACTGAGATGTTTCTTTATTGAATTGTCAGCTGAGTCTTTTGAAAACTTCAATGCAGGTGCAGGAAATTTTAAGAAATTAAGTGCGCCTAATCCAGCTTTACAAAAATCGGAATTAGTATTTATCCTTGTTAAATCAACATCAGGAGAAAGAAAGAATTTGCGATACCTTTCGAAATGAGGTTTTTCAACCCCATTAACTACGGTTGGGTTTTGCATGCCTCCAATCATACCTTCAGCTCCATAACCAAAAGCTAAGTTAAGCCATTTTGGAAAACGTGAATCACTTTTAAGGAATGAAGAAATATTTCCTGAAAGCCAATAAGTTTGTCCGTTATAATCTTTAAGCCATGTTTGAGTAATGCCATTACCAAGCTCGTCGGGTCTGTATGAAGGAAATATTGTTGTATGATAAGACCATTTTAAATTAAATCGCTGTTCATTCCAGGCAGATTGCTGTCCAATAAATAAAGCCGCACCTAAAGTATTAGCAGTAAAATCGCCTGGCGAGAAACCCCATTCTGATGAAAAGCCATCAAGGACTTCTATTGTCAAAAGGAAAAAAGCGCCAAGACTTCCGCCATACCATATTGCTTTGGTTTTATCGACACCACACCATCTAAGCGCACTATAGCCAAAAGACCCGAGGGTGTATGAGGTGGTTGCATGCCCGCATTTATCCATTTGCAGCCATTCATTATTATCATTAAAGAAATGAAAAGCTGAACGAGGGTAGTGCTTATACCATAAATTATTTAAAAGAAAAATTGAAACGCCATAGGCAATAACTTCTGAAGATATAACAAGAGTAAGTCGTTTAGTATTATAGGGATAATTATTTGTATTCTGCGCAATTCCTTTGAAAACAGATAGAATAAAAACAAACA
>JBEKEO010000230.1:0-4946 GCA_050013795.1 Bacteroidales bacterium | reverse complement strand
AAAAGCAGAAATAGCGGAGTTTTGCAAATAAAGTTCTTATAGATATAGTAAAAGAATATTTTTCAAAATATCTGTTATATTTTGTAAAAATTACAAACACTTCATTGCAATAAGCATGTATAAGAGTTCTTCGGAAATTCATTCTTCTCGTCATTGCCTGCCTCGCTAGCCTCGCGGCTAAGCGGGCGGGCGGGCGAGGACTTTTTGCCCAAAGCAATCCTTTATTCAGATTAAAATTGCTTCGCGGAGTTTATCCTGACGAAGGAAGTATTAGCAATGACGCTTCTAATTTCCGAAGAAGTTTATCATTTTATTATAGATTCAAGCATAAAAAAACCGCCTCGTTAATTGAGACGGTCTATTTTGTTTAAAAAGTGTTACTGATTTACGGGTTATTTATTAAAATGTAATGTATGTCCATCCCACCAGGCAGGTTTTGAAGGATTTAGCTTATCGTTTTCGTTATGCATAACACTATTCATATTGCTATCATAATCAGGTGATAAAAGTTCCTTTGCAACCGATGGGTTTTCATAACCCTTACGTACACCCACGGCAATCCATGAAAGCATTACATTTGATTTTCCTTCATTGTTTTCTGTTACAACAAATCCTTTTGAAGTTACACGCTGCGTGAAAACTCCGTTTGTATTCCCCTGCGGTGTAACAGTAATAATTATTGGTGAATCATCGGATATCATATTTGAAAAATCATTGTCAAAAATAATTTCAGCTTTCCCCCCCACAAGTTGTGCAACGCCATTATCATATACATTTACTTTCATTGAAGAAGGAATATAAGTTGCTATACGATCTCCTTGATGAACTGGTCCTACTGAACTTGCAACAGTATTTAACTGAATAATTAAATTATTGGTGTAGGTTTGCCCGTCAACATACAAACCATACCTGTCTCCTTTTACGTTAAGCCCATAAACATTACTACGGATCAGGGCGCCAAATAATCCGCCACATGCACCCAAACCAACTCCCTGATTTACCTGGTGAGCTTGTCTTGAACCGTATGAACCGAATCCACTCGAATAACCTCCACATGCATAAACACCATATTGAGATGAACCGTCAATAGTATTATAGCCTAATGCTCCCCAAGAAGCCGAATTTAAATATCCTAAAACACCGCCTGTAGGTGCACCAGGAGTCAAAGAATCAACAATATAACCTGTAACTGCAAAAGTATATGCACTATCACCACTAATTTGCGCGCTTATAGTATGGTTTGATAGGCTTGGACCAAAACCGCTACCGTTAAAATTAGTTTTGGATTCAGCAAAAATAGAAGAATTACCCACTATGCAGTTCCCAGCAACAACATGTAAAAGGTTTGTAGGTGTTGCGGTTCCGATCCCGACATAACCGGAAGTGTTTAAAATACGCATCCTTTCAATATTTGTTGTCCCGAAAACAAGATCCTTTGGATCGGTATTTCCCAGCCAGTTTTCTGTTCCACCAATATTGGTTGTTCCATAAACTGTAGGCACGGCTGGATTATTTATACCGGTATTGCCTGTTGTAAGCCATGCACTGCCATTGAAGGTACCTGTTGAGCCAGTGGCACCTGTAACACCCGTAGAGCCAGTGGCACCTGTATCACCTGTTGAGCCAGTGGCACCCGTAGCACCTGCAGTACCTGTTCCGGTTACACCTGTATCTCCAGTAGGACCAGTTGGACCCATTCCACTTCCTGTTGCTCCTGTAGTGCCTGTAGCTCCTGTAGCTCCTGCTATACCTGTACCGGTAGCTCCTGTCGGACCTGCAACACCTGTACCAGTAGCACCGGTGACACCCGTAGCTCCTGTTGCTCCTGTAGTGCCCGTCGCTCCGGTTGTTCCTATTCCTATTGCTCCAGTAGAGCCAGTTACTCCTGTTGGGCCAGTGACTCCGGCGGAACCAGTAACACCCGCTGCACCTGTGGCTCCCGTTATTCCTGCTCCGGTTGCACCTGTGGCTCCGGTTACTCCAGTTGCACCTGTTGCTCCTGTTGCTCCTGCATTACCAGTTGGTCCTGTAGCTCCACCACCTGAACCTGCATTGGCTGCATACATGGCAAAAGGAACGGTGAGTAATTGGGAAGTACCCATTTCTGTATATATTGTGCCTCCATTGGGATCCATTTTTACCTCCATCCAATAGTCTCCTGTACTCCAGTTAATAGTGTTAAATGTTCCTGCTATTACTGTTCCTTTTCCTATTTGAATTGTAAACAAACCAAATTGGTTGGTTTTAGCAGTAAATGTTTCATGGTATACAACCGCACCTGCAGATGAACTTTCGTGTATGAATATTTCAATCCCTACAGTATCATTTACCATCAGGTTGCCTAAATTATTTCTGGCTACAGCCTGGTAATTAAACGCCTGCGGCACCTGTGCGCTAAGCTGGCTTACAAATAAAAGCACAAACAATGCATTTAATAAGGTAATAAATGTTCTTTTCATCGTTTATTATTTTAAGTTAATTAATATACCAAATTTATTTTGTGATAACTTGAACTTTTTTCTCCTTTGGAATTGGTGGTGGCAAGTTGCAATATATACATTCCCTGGCTATATGCACTGATATCGAATTTAATGGTGTTCAATCCGGTCGATTGTGTAACTTGCTTTTCCATCACCAGTTGTCCGGCCAGGTTGAATATCCTGATGCTTGTTTCGGTATTATCGTTACCGGTAAAGCTTAAAACAAAACTCCCGTTGGTTGGATTTGGATAGATAAGTAAGTTACCCGATACAACAGGTGTTTCTACAATGCCGACAGTATAATCTTCCGGTTGCTGAAATCCCTGAGTCAGAATATTAGCTGATTGAATAAAGGTTTGCACCATGGTCATTTCGGCTACGGTGAACGAAAGCATCCCGCTGCTATTGTTGTAAAATCCTCCTGAAGAAGAAATTACTGTTGGCGATAACGTTTGTGAACTTGCCGAAAACCAGCAAATTCCTATAACTACTATTAAAACCAGTTTATTTTTCATAATTTATCTTTTTGAATGTATTGCAAAAATACGATTTTTCTTATATCAAAATATATTTATTTAATACTTATTTTTAATTTATATATCAGGCTGAAACACAATCACGAATTTTTCAATATTACACAAAAAAAAGATTTCAGAAAGGATTAATCGTAACTGCTTAACTTTAATAACATGGAATTGCTATTAGCAGATTTAATGCAATTTAATATTTTATCTTCTAACTAAACGATTATTAATATTGAGAAGTAAAGTTTTCTCAAATACATATATCTGAATGCATTTGCATCAATTATCTTATCATTACTTTCTGCATTATGCTTTCGCTTTCAGAATGCAGGCGGAAAATGTAAATGCCGCTGCTAAAAATATCAGAACTAATAGATAACGGATTATCCGTGATAAATGTGTTAACATCTTTATTGTAAACCATTCTCCCTGAAACATCAAAAATTGAAAGTGTAAGATTTGTGCTGTTGCCGGGAGTAATAAACAGATTCACGTAATTATACGAAGATGTCACTATCATTGAAAGAGAGTTTCCTTTGCTGCACGAAGTAGAAACGATATCAGAATAAGTGTAATTACCGTTAAAATCTGTCTGTTTAAGTCGGTAATAAGAAATATCGCTATACGGTTCGCCATCAGAATAACAATAATTTAACAGGTTGTTGCTATTGCCAGCGCCCGGCATATTGCTTATATTTTCGAAATCTGTTCCGTTATGGCTTTTTTCTACGCTGAAAAAGTCATTATTAGTTTCAGAGGCTGTTGCCCAGTTTAATTTGGCTGTATTGTTTTCGCAAGCTGCTTTAAAAAACAACAACTCAATGGGGAGGGGATTTCCTCCGGGAACTCTATTTGCAAGGGTAAAATATGAATTGAATGAAGTAAATGCCACAGAAGTGATACTGCCAGTACCATCAGCAGTACCACCACCAGCCGGGGAAATATCAATCCAAGGGGACGCTAACAAAGTTGATTTAGCTATGCCTAAATTACTATGGTCAGCAACTCCATCATTTGCTCCGTTGGTAGTGCTGTAATATATGGTAAGATTAGCTGATGTAAGATTTGTAGGGGGATTAGTAGAAGCAGTAATTTTATAATAGTGAACATTGGAAACTAAATTAAGTGTACCTGGTATAGCAAAGCCAAGAGAATTTGCATTGGCATCATACAATTGGGCAGTATATGTATGGGCGTGAGCTGTACTGTATTTTAAAGCTAAAGAAACAGGACGGTAATCGCCTGCATTACCGATAGGGAAATTTAAAGTTGTAGCAGCGGTGGTATTTATCGTATAGCTCATGATCCCGTCAATATAGCTTGATGCAGAGCCGATAGTAGTAGTGGCTCCGGGTGCAAGTATAAATGTGTTGCCATTAGGATTTAATATACCTGATGTAAGTGTAAGTACATAATCTACCGCAACAAATGTGTTAAGTTTTATCTGGTCGGCTGTGGCGAAAGTATTGTTGATAGTTAAATTATGAAAGGTAATAGGCTGACTGCCTCCTATTGTTTGTGTTCCGGTTCCATTAAAATTTTCAATGCAGGTGCTGTTTGATGAAGCAGTCATTGTAAATGTTCCGCCATTGTCTGTAAAATCGCCTCCTACATTCAGCGTAAAAGTACTTGCCCCGGGTGGGTTCGCATTATCCATATCAAATGTACCTCCGCTAATAGTAAAATCATTGTCAACAGTTAAAATTTTGGTTGCAGTGTTGCCGCTTCCAATAAATACTGAACCTCCGGTTTGAACATAATTTGCAGCTTCGCCGGTATAACTCCCCCTGACAAGCTGAACCGTGCTGCTCCCGGTGTTGGTAATAGTCAGGGTGCCGGCAATTGTATAATTTGCATTAGGTAATGAATTTCCTGCTGTCTGACCGGGACAATTCCATGTGAAGTTACCGAATGTTTGGACAACAGTAGTTAAATCATTGCT
>JBEKEO010000229.1:0-4959 GCA_050013795.1 Bacteroidales bacterium | reverse complement strand
GGGAACGGGATGAGTCTAAATATAAACTAATATTCTATTCTTTAATGAATTTCTTTACCGCAACTCCTTTTTCACTTTTAATTTCCACGAAATACATGCCGGAGGGAAAAGCGGAAACATTAATGGTAATCGGCTCGCCTCGCCCGCCTTGCTGCGAGGCAGGCGGCGAAGCGGGTGAACGGTAATCAGTGGGCGGTAAACTGTAAATCTTTTCTCCAAGCATATTATATATATCAATACCGATAACCGTTGACTGATTACTGATTACTTGTATTTCGGAAGAAGCGGGATTGGGGGAAAAATTGAATCCTTCGTTTGATAAATATTCATTTATTCCAACTGTTGAATAATCGCAACTGGGAGCTATTCCTGTTTGATATAATCCAATTGTTGAATCTTCGTAGCAGCGCAAGCCATAATTAAACTCTTCATCACAAAGCCCGTTGATCAAAGGGAACATAAATTTTTCATGTCCTAGTTTTTCAGTAATCTTCCCATTTAATCCCTCCCAGTTACCGGCAGCACTGGCATCAATTGTTGTGTATAATACTTTAAGAATATTACCATTAATCACAACAGTTGAAGTTGAATCCACATGAACTAATGATGAGTCATTACCGTGATAATCATCCACTTTAATGTACCATGTTTCGCCGGAATGTTTATTAAAATCGTATAACAAATTAAATCTGCTTGAAGTTGCATCGTAAAAGAAAACACGGTCGCTGTCGTCATACATATAATTGGAACTATAATTACAAGTCCAAATCATATATTGCATTTTCTTACAATTAATGGAATTAATTATAGTGTCTTTAACCGATGTTACAATACTAGGATCAACTTCATAAGAAGAAGCAAAAGTTTCGGTATATGTCCATGTTGCTCCAATTGGCGCCCATGTCTGGCTGTATGAGTTAATGCTTATAAAAGGAAAGATTAACGCAAGAATAACAATAAGTTTTTTCATAAAAGAAATCAACAGCACTAAATTAAGCATTTTAGGAAGGCAATGCAAATAATATATTAAAAAAGTAATCAACGAACAGTAGGCAGTATGCAGGAGCAGTAGGCAGTCGGATATAAACAAGCGAACATTCGAACAAACGAATTAAGAACAAATAACTTTAGGCACTCCTAACTCCAAACTCTAGGCACTTCTAATGTCTTATTTTTTGGACCGCAAAAGCATAACAGCTCCATGCAGATTATAAGCTACATTATCATATCCTTTAGCTGTTATAATATAAAAATATGTGCCGGAGGGACAGTTACCCCCATCCCAGCCAGAATTTACATCCGACCATTCATATACCTTATTGCCCCAGCGGTTAAATACTATACAATTAAATGTTGCAATGGACGTATCCTGAACATGAAATGTTGCATTATTCTGATCAAAAACATCGCCCGGCATAAATACGTTAGGAGCTTTTATCATTGAATGTATCTCTACTTTAACCAATTCACAGGTATCATATTTGCAGGCACTGTCGCTAACCTGCAAACACACTTTAAAAGTAGTATCATAATTACTATTATATATATGTGGCGGCGGGGTTTCAGTAGTGTCAATACTTCCATCTCCAAATGACCAAAAGTATATGTTGGAAGTAGATGTAGTACCATTATATAAAAAATTAACATTCAAAGGAACATATCCTGATGTGGGCGTTGTAGTGAAACTGACAATAAGATTGGTTTTAATGCCCACATGTGTAGCGAGTATTTTCTGGCATCCGTTAGAATCGGTAACCGTAAGATCATAAATGCCGTGGCATAATTTGTTAATATTTTCAGTAGTTAATCCATTGCTCCACGAATAAGTATAGTTTCCACTGGAGTATGGAGTACCGCCTGTAACTGCCGATGTAATTTCACCATCGCAGGAATCTCTGCACAGGGCATCAAGGCTGTCAATATATATATGAAGGGGTGAAGGTTGAGAAATGAAAAATGTACGTGTTCGTGTACAACCATTATGATCGGTTATAGTAACAGTATAAACACCGCCGGAAAGATTCATAATATTTTGAGTACTGTCGCCATTACTCCAGTGAAAGCTCCAGGGGTATGTCCCTCCGACAACATTAATGGAAATAAAGCCAATATTAGTTCCGGGTCCGCCACACAACAGAACAGTATCAGCACTGGGAATATTATAAGTCAATTTAGTCGGCTGAAATACCCTGGTGCTTGCTGTTTCGGTACAACCATTATGATCGGTAACAGTAACAGTATAAACGATGCCGGTAGCACTCCCTGCAACATTGATTAAATTCTGTCCGGTTTGACCATTCGACCATAAATAAGAAGAATAGGGATGAGTACCTCCTGTATCAACTGCCGTAATACCTCCTGTTGAGTCGCCATAACATTTAACCGAATCTGCAGTTAAAGTTATACCGAGTTGTGTGGGTTGAGGAATAATAATTGAGGTGGTATCAGTACAACCATTACGATCTGTAACAGTTACAGTATGCGTCCCTACGGATAAATTAATTGCAGGATTAGTAGTTTCCGCGTCATTCCATAGATATGTATATGGGAATGTGCCTCCAATTGTAGAAGCAGTAGCGATACCGTTACTCTGCCCATGACATTTAACAGGAGAAAAGCTTGAGATTGTACTAATTAATGTATCTGGTTGATGCACTTGTGTAACCAAAATCTTTGAACATCCAGACTGATCATAAACAGTTACTATATATGTGCCGGCTGCTAATCCGGTGATTGTTTGGGTAGTTCGCGGGGGGCTTGTACTCCAGATATAGGAATATAGCGGAGTTCCTCCGGTTGCAGTAACAGTAGCGCTTCCGTCATGCATCCCATGACATAAAGTCGAATCTGTGCTGGTAACAATTGTCAAACCCGGAATCGTATGTATAGTTACAGTGTCTGTTGATGAACATCCGGGACCGTTACTGACAGTTACAGTATATAAGCCGGGCGCAAGTCCCGTTGCAATTGATGATGTTTGAGGAGGAGTTGTACTCCAAACGAAGGATGTGCCACCTGTAGCGGTTGCGGTTCCATTATCATGACCGCATGAGGCGTTAGTATGCGCAGTGATTATCGCAATTGGCAATGCAGTTACAGTTACCACACCAGAATCTATTGCAGTGCATCCGGAGTTTGATCCGGTTACGGTATATGCGGTGGTTGACGTTGGCGTAACCGTTACAGAACTTGATGTACCCAAACCACAGCACCATGAATAGGAAGTAGCCCCGGTGGCTGTAAGTGTTGCCGTTTGTCCGCTGCAAATAGTGGAATTGGTAACATGTATTGAAGCAGGTGCAAAAACATTAACGGTAATATTTTGATAAGTGGTGCATGTAGGTGTAGTTGCCGTAACCGTATATGTTGTTGTGACCGTTGGATGAACTATTATTGTATCAGTTGTTGAACCGGTGTTCCAATGGTATGTTGCAACAGTATCGCAGGCTGCTTTAAGCGTGTCTTGTGTTCCGCTGCATATGGTGAGGCTTGGAGGAGTAATTGTAAGGTGAAGACTATCTGTTACACTAACTTTTACACTGTCATGTAGTGTTAGCGTACCGCCCGGGCAAAGGTTATAAATAATCTGTGCAGTATATGTTGTTGTTGATGGAGGACACACAGTAACTGTTGAATCAGTACTTATTTGAGTAGAACCATTCCACCATGAAACTGAATAATTTGGAGCGCCATTTGGCGTAAACCTGTATGCATCATTGGAAGTCGTAAAAACTGTATTGTTTCTGCCGGGCACAACTGCTGCATTTGCACCTGTAGCATCCTGTATCCCTTCAATAGCCAACCCCCCATTCCACGAAGCGCAGTCAGGCTTATTCTGAATATAAATTTCAATCACATTTGTACTTTCATAAAGCACGGCCATGCTTGTAGCATATATTGGAGGTGTCGGGCAATCGCTTGTATTAACACTTCCCGTACCGCCATAGTACGGTACATCATAAAAAGAAACGACCAGCATTCTGCAGGGAGCTGTACCCATAAGATACCAGTATATACCACCCGCATTAGTTGGGTCGATATCCTGATATGGTTCCATAATACTGTTGAGAGGATAATTAGCTGTAGGCAATGTATATCCGCTGGTTAATGGCCAGGGGCAATATGAACTTGCATATGATAAGTCGAAAGACAATATTTCATTTGAACCAATTACTACCTGACTATATTGATTTCCGTAAAAACAAAAAGGAAAAGGAAGTGATACTACAGAGGACCATTCGTCATCTATCCCTATCAAAATAGGTGTTCCAACATTAAAAGCAGCAGGAGGGGCATATGGAATATGTGTCACTGAATAGCTTGTTGTAGCTCCGGTGGCAAGAAAATGGGAAACAAGAGTTGCGCACGGGCTTGTACATCCAACTGACTGATTAGTACCAGCGTCTATACCTGGACAACCCGGTTGAGAATATACCTTGAATGATGCAAAGCCTAATACGAATATTATGGGAAAAAATATCTTCATAAATTTCCCACGCGAATTAAAAGTTATTTGTTTAATCATCAGGATATGGTTTTTTGAAATAATTGCTTATTTATTGCTGTTTATACTTACCTTATATGTTAAATTAACACTATGACGTAATTTATCTGTTAAAGTTGCCTCAATAAACTTAAAACTTTTATTTTATTAATATTTTTTTTGTTTTCAGCAACTGCAAATTTAATATTTTTTATATTCACAATTATCAAATTTACTCATTATTATCACCATAAGGTAGTTTAAAACTTCATAAACCGTGTAAAAATACTCAAATTCACTCCTAACTGCTTACAGTTCATTTTAATTTCTTAACATTGGGGCAATGCTATGCTAACCACTGATTTATTTCCACCAATTATTTTCATTTTTAAGTAATTCCAGATCTTCTTTTGATAGCTTGGAGGTTTTATTATTTTCAGACTTTAATTTAGATGCTCTGGCATAATTTTCCCAGC
>JBEKEO010000228.1:0-4987 GCA_050013795.1 Bacteroidales bacterium | reverse complement strand
ACTTGAATATCTTCTTCTTTAATTGAATTAGATTCCTCGTCCTTTAGGATAACATTTTTGAACTCAAGAAATTTCAGAAACGTAAAAACAGCATAAACTAATTTATCATCAGTCTCTGTTATTATATCATGAAGAAATTTATATTTCTTGCTGTTTTCTGAAATTTTATTTTCAATGGCGAATTTGTTTCTCTCATACTCTTCACTAAGTTGTAACTTTTCTTCAAGTAACTTTTGATGATTAGGGGCAAAGTATTCAGAATTCTCTGTCCACTTAAACTGTGTGGAAAACGGAAATACCTCTGGAAATATTGATGGTAGGATATTTTTAAATAGCTCTAATACAAATTCATTTTTGTTTTTGATATTGGGAAACACAAAGGTGATGTTATTCCCATTAACTTGAAAAAAAGAAACTATTTCGTCATTAATATTTTTTAATAAGGGTATAAGTTTTGGACTAGGTATATATTTGTTCTTTCCTGCATCCCATTCCGTAGGATGAGCAAATGTTTGCTCATAAGTAAGGTCATCAGTATGTTTCTTCAAAAAATTATACATGTCTTCTTGGACAGAGCATATTGAAACCTCCTTTCCTGTTCTGGGCTCCGAAACTGGTATGCTGTAATTAAACTCGTATAAAAAGTGCTTTTCACTTTGACGTCTGTTGGTGTCATAACCAGATATTTCTATAATTTCATAATCCACTTCATATTTTTTTGAAGCAAAAACTATCTGAATGAATTTTCTATTATGAACTTCTCCAATTTTTTTAAATAAAATAGAAGATGATAACGGTCTAGAGTCAAAGAGAGTAGCAGGGTAACTACATGCCAAATAAAGCAAGGAATTATTTTTTGATTTTCTTTCTTCAATTGTTAATGGCTCGAATTCTTTTCTGATTTCATTTGTTAAATCAATAATCAATGCATCAAACTCATGAAAATTATCAGGATATTTATAGTCCAGAAGTAAAAGTTTATAATCACCACTTCTTTTATTCGGAATTTCTCGAATAGCACCTAAAGTTCCAGGAAATACGATATAGCCAGTCTCTGACAATGAATTTGTCACATCTTCTGTCAAGTCAATACAGCATATTTTAGGTTTAGGGATAATTTGTTTGACTTCTTTAGTTGCTTCTTCCTTTATCATTTCATTTGTCTTTTTTATTTTATTAAATATACCCATTCTTAGTCTCTTTTTCGCGCTCATCTCCCTCCTCATGCAAAAACAAAAGTATAATTAAATTCTCAAAACCTCCTGTTAACTGCACATAAAATTACTGTGAAAGGGGTAAGGAAAACGATAATATAGGCAAAATACTCAGGGGTTTAGGCTGAAGGTTTAAGGTTCAAGGATGGTGGATGCTGGTTTGCCTGCCTGTCGGTAGGCAGCTTAGCCAGGCGAGTTGCACAAACTCTTATAATACATACCGTAACTCTTATAACGATTGCACAAACTCTTATAAGACTTGCACAAACTCTTATAAGACTTACACAAACTCTTGTAAGACTTGCACAAACTCTTATAACACTTACGCAAACTCTTATAACACTTGCACAAACTCTTATAAGACTTGCACAAACTCTTACAGTTTTTGGGGCATTATCAGAAATCTTATCGCTTTTGCATTGAAAATCAGCAAGGTATGTTTTTGGGGTTTATAAAGCAATAAAAAGGCCTGCACCGATGCGGGGCATGGTGAAATATCTCAATTATATTTCTTTATCTTGCTTCCACAAAAAGAAAATTAGAATTTGGTTCATTATACCCCCTCTGTCTGCAAAAGAGGCAGTCATCTCCCCCTATGAATAGAGGAAGTTACAAGGCTTTTTTGCTTTCTTGCAAATTCTCAAAATGCGGGTCATTTTAAGAAAGCGCATGCCAAGGAAAATTTGGCGTGGCTTACTGTGCGATGACGGACTTTTTTATCGCTCACGTCAGCATGTGGGTTTGCCTGTTTGTTTTTTGTAGTGGCAGGCAATAGGAATGTTATGGCTGTAGTGTTTCAGCTATTTAAACATCATCACTTTTACCTCTCCGTTGGAATTGGCATATCCGCGGAACATGCCTTCGGTATTAAAGGTCATGGTAAAGTTGCCGGCGGCATCAAGGGCTATCAGTCCGCCATCGCCGCCCTGTGCTTTGAGCTTTTCATTGATAATATAATCGGCAGCTTTTTGCACGCTATAACCTTTGTATTCCATTAAGGCAGACATATCGTAAGCTACCACATTGCGAATAAAATATTCGCCTGTACCGGTGCACGAAACAGCGCAGGTCTTGTTATTGGCATAGGTTCCGGCGCCTATAATGGGCGAATCGCCCACCCTGCCATATTTCTTGTTCGATAATCCGCCGGTGGAAGTCCCTGCGGCAAGGTTGCCATATATATCAAGCGCCACAGCGCCAACCGTCCCATGCTTGGTATTGATGGGGTTGGTATCTTTACCGTTCGATTTATTCTTGCCTTTAAGGTACTGGTCCCAGCGTTTCTGGTCGAAGAAGTACGAAGGATCAACAATCACCAGCCCTGCTTCTTTGGCAAACTTATCAGCGCCTGCGCCTGTAAGCATCACATGGTTGGTTTTTTCCATCACGGCGCGTGCAGCGGTAATAGGATTTTTCACGGTGGTTACTCCTGCCACAGCGCCTGCTTTAATGGTTTTGCCATCCATAATGGCGGCATCCAGTTCGTTCTTGCCTTCGTCGTTGAACACAGCGCCTTTGCCAGCATTGAACAGGGGGGAATCTTCAAATATCTTAATGACAACCACTACGGCATCAAGGCTGGTTCCGCCTTTTTTTAAGGTGTCAGAGCCTTTTTCAAGCGCTTCTCTTATCTTGTTTTTATAAGCGATAGAATCGGAAAGGTTTGCCTTTGTAATATTCCCGGCTCCCCCATGTATAACAAGAAAATATTTAGCCTGGGTAACTCTGGGAACGGTTGGTGATTCTTTATCCCATCCAAAAAGGGAAAGGAGAAAAGCGAGAAGAAATAAAACAAGATAATGCGTCCTGAGCATTTCCCGGAATACTATTTGGTGTCGGCGGCTTTATCGCATTTCTTGGTATCCTTGCAACATTTGCCTTTCTTGTCGCAAACCATTTTTTCGTCTTTCTTGAATTCGCCCCTCGTAGTGAAATAAAGCTGCATGCATTCTTTCTTTTTAGAAATCAGGATAACATATAATTTGCCATCGGCAGGAAATTCGGTAACAGAAATGTCTTTTAGTTTATACCCTGCATATTTCTTGGCAATAGTATCTTTTATCGCCTGAGGGGTATATTCTAAAGGGAAATCCCATTTGGTGCTCATCCATACACCTTTAGCCGTGAATTCAGCTTTGGTGTTCGTTTCATCCATCATGAATGTAGCAGTATACATACTGTCAGTCTTTTCCCAGACCACATTCTGGACATTGGTAAACCTTGTTTTAAAAGTTTGTTGAATGGCATCCGGAACCTGTGTTCCTTCTATTTTCTGACTAAAACATGCCGATGCTAATACGCTGGCAATAATAAAGGCAAATAATTTTTTCATAATCTAAATTTTTTGAGTGGATAAAATTACAAATTATCCGAATGATTCAACAAAATGTGTAAAAATAATTTTGAAGGTGTTGGTCTGTTGAACACTTTGTTAAAAAAAACTCAGATGCTCAATTGTTACGAACTCTTTTTCTGATAGTTTTGCATGTTTAACCTAAATTAATGAAAGTAACTTTTCTAAAGAAATATATTTCTCTTGTTCCCCTATTTGTTGTAATGTTTTTTGCCTGTAAAACACCTGCGCAGAACGAAAATCTTTTTGAGAAGAAGGTGTTTGTTTTAAAGCCGGGCGATACTCTTTTGTATCGTTTGCTGCGCCCGGTAAAAAGCGATTCGGCAAAGTTCCCGCTGGTGATTTTCCTTCACGGTGCAGGCGAAAGGGGCAGGGATAATATCTCTCAGTTGAAAAACGGCCCTATGCATTTTGCTTCCAATATGAACAGGAAAATATTTCCCTGCTATATTGTTGCACCGCAATGCCCTCCTGGTTGCAAGTGGGTAGATGTCGACTGGAAGCTTCCCAGTCATATAATGCCAAAACAACCTTCTGTTTATCTTGCCAGGACAATGCTTTTGGTTGATTCTCTTGTAAAGAACCTGAATATTGACCCTGACAGGATATATATTACAGGGATTTCGATGGGAGGTTTCGGGGTATGTGATGCCATCAGCCGCTGGCCTGAAAAATTTGCTGCTGCTGTTCCGGTTTGCGGTGGAGGGGATACGGTAAAAGCCTCATTGATTAAAGATATTCCGATATGGGATTTTCATGGCGACCAGGATAATGTGGTGATGACTTCACGCTCGCGCGATATGATAGCTGCCATTAAAAAAGCGGGCGGAAATCCCAAATACACCGAATATACCGGAACAGGTCATAATGCATGGGATAAGGCATATTCCGAAAGGGAGTTGTATCTGTGGCTTTTCTCCCAAACCAATGCAAAAGACAAATAATGAAAAAAGGGATACTCTTAATTGACGATTTAAACCATTCATTTAAAAAAAATGTATCAGGCTTAATATCCCCGCTTGCACGCTTTGCCTGTGTTTTGGTTGTTTCATTGATCTTATTTTCTTTTTATTCATACAGGGCACAACCGTATAAAATTTTAAGACTAGAGATAAAACAATCAGGGATAAAAGACTTCATTGCCCCGGCTGATCTTCCTGTTGGGATAATGCTTACCAAACGCAGCGACAAGACCGGTGTTAAACCAACTGCTGTTGATTCATCTTCACAACGCTTCCTTCTTATTGGCGATTCTATGCTTGAAACATTGCGTTACAGGCTAAATGATTATTGTAAAAAAAATAATCATACCATGAATGCCGTGATATGGTATTCGTCATCGACCCTTTGGTATGGGAGTTGTGATACCCTCTCTTATTATATAAATAAATTCAATCCCACTTATGTGATATTGGTTATA
>JBEKEO010000227.1:0-4988 GCA_050013795.1 Bacteroidales bacterium | reverse complement strand
TTTTGGCACCATGATCAGTTTTGGATTAAAGGGTGGTTTTGAATCTGCAAAAAAGTTATTGGATAATGTTCACCTGGCATTGCTTGCTGTTTCATTAGGCGGTGTCGAATGTTTAATTCAGCATCCCGCCTCGATGACACATTCCAAGGTATCAAAAGATGCAAAAATAAAAGCAGGCATTACTGATGATCTCATCCGCTATTCGGTAGGTATAGAAGATGTAAAGGATATTATTAATGATTTGGAATCTGCCTTAAAAAAAGTATAGTATTTCAACCCGATTAGTATAATAATTTTCAAGGATTAAAAATCTGTTAATGATATAATATTCTTTAATTATTCTATTTTTGTTTTGTCAAATGAATTGCAATATTTGTTAATGTATAAAAAAGTATAAACAATGGCAGCAAAACTCACAAAAGAAGACTGGATTAAAATCGGCCAGCAAATGATGGAAGAACGTGCAAAAGCAATTAAGATTGCAAAGACAAGAAAATTCGACACTGTAGCTACACATGGCTTGTATACTATGGAAACTGCTTTTAAAGGCAATTCGGGTTCAATCATGGAACCCATTTACCTTTCAACTGCCGAGGCATACGTTGACAGCGCTCACATGGAAGCTGCACTCGCTTATGAAATGCCTACCTGGTGTTATTCACGAATCGCTAATCCATCAAATGGATTTCTGGAAGATACCATAGCATTGCTCGAATCGTATGGAACAGATATAGAAGCTTCATGTTGCGCTACAGCAAGCGGTATGAGTGCAATCAGAACTGCTACTGATTCCTTTCTTGTAAAGGACAGCAGATTTCCTGATCCGAATATTGTAACCAGTGCCAAATTGTATGGAGGAACTTTTCAGCAATTCTCTGTTCGCAGGATGCAGGAAGAAGGCATAGAAGTCCGCTGGGTATGCAATCCCTACGATCTTGGTGAATGGAAATCAAAGATTGATGAAAATACCCGATTCGTATATGGTGAATTTCCTTCTAATCCTGCTGTTGCGATTTTTGATATTGAAGAAGTTACAAAATTGGCTCATAAATTTGGCATTCCAATGATTGTAGATGCAACTTGCGCTTCACCTGCATTGACCCGTCCATTGCAATTTGGAGTTGATATAGTTGTTCAATCTGCAACTAAAGTTATCAGCACTAATGGAACTTCTATTTGTGGAACGTTGACTTCCAGAAAAAATATTGTTAGCAAAGTTGGTTGTGATGAAATGAAAGCAGATTTTGCAGTGTGGGCAAAACTTTGGCCATACAGAGATAATGGACCTGGTCTCAGTCCTTTGAATGCAATCCTCGTTTTAAATGATCTTCGTTCCCTGCGTATGCGTATTGCACAAATGAGCAATACAGCGCTTAAAGTGGCTATTTATCTTGAAAATCATCCTAAAATTGACAAGGTTCATTACCCCGGATTAAAGAGTTATGCTGCTCATGAAATTGCCAGGAAATATATGAAGCTTGCCGATACCAATGAAAATAAATATTCATATATGATGGCCGTTGAAATCAAGGAAAAATCACCAATGGATTCTGCAAACGCACGCAAATTCTATGATGCATTGCAGATGATCTGGAGAGCAACTGACTTAGGTCGTTGTAAAACGGTTGCCACATTAAATGCAATCTCAACTCATCAGCAGCAAGGAGAAGAAGGAAGAAAACTTGCGGAAATAAAACCTTCCACATGCCGTATTGCTGTTGGCATAGAAGATCCGTCAGATATTATTAATGATCTGGAACAAGCACTAGCCAAAATTTAAACGATCCTGCTACTGATATTGATATAATCCTTGCAATAAAGAACGACAAAACCCAACTGCCTGTCATTAGTATTTCAACAGATACAAAGTGCAAAGGAGTATATATTATTTGCCTGTTTGGTGCAATTATTAATATTATTTTTTAATTGACTTGAAATGAATTTACCTGAAATTATTAAAAAGCGTATCCTGATCCTGGATGGTGCAATGGGCACTATGATCCAACGGTATAAATTAAAAGAAGAGGATTATCGCGGAGATAGATTTTCCTCTCATTCTCATAATATAAAGGGCTGTAATGATATCCTCTGCCTTACACAGCCATCAATAATCAGCAAGATACATTCGGAATATCTTTCAGCCGGGGCTGATATTATTGAAACAAATTCTTTCAATTCACAGTCAATATCGCTTTCTGATTACGGGCTTGAAAAATATGCCTATGAAATAAATCTTGAAGCAGCAAAAATTGCTAGAGCTGCGGCAGATGAATATTTTAAAGGTGATCCCAAGAGGTATCGTTTTGTTGCCGGTTCAATCGGGCCTACCAATAGGACAGCCTCCATGTCGCCTGATGCAAATAATCCTGCATTCCGCGCTGTAACTTTTGATAACTTGGTAAATGCCTATACTGAACAGGTTGAAGGATTGATGGATGGTAATGTTGACATGTTGCTGATTGAAACGATCTTTGATACTCTTAATGCGAAGGCAGCCTTATTTGCCATTACAAAAGTATTTGAGAAAAAAAGGAAAAGTGTTCCTGTAATGGTTTCTGTGACCATCACTGATGCAAGCGGACGCACTCTTTCCGGACAAACACTTGAAGCATTTTTTATTTCTATTTCCCATTTTCCCATTTTTTCTGTTGGGTTAAATTGTGCTTTAGGCGCTGCCCAGATGAAACCTTATATTGAAATGCTTGCTGCCAAAGCTCCTTGTTTTATAAGTCTTTACCCGAATGCCGGCTTACCTAACCAGTTTGGCGGATACGATGAAACTGCAGATCAAATGGTCGCCATTGCTGAAAAATACATGGGCGATGGGCTGATTAATATTATTGGTGGTTGTTGCGGAACCACACCCGAGCATATTATTTTACTTGCTGAAAAAGCAAAAAAATATAAACCTCATGAAGTCCCTGTGGCCGATCATATAACACGATTATCTGGATTGGAACCTGTTGAACTTTTCGAGGGACGTAATTTCGTGAATATAGGCGAACGTACCAATGTTGCGGGTTCAAAGAAATTTGCGGATCTTATCAAAGAGGAAAAGTTTGAAGAAGCATTGTCTGTTGCACGTCAGCAAATTGAGGGCGGTGCACAGGCAATAGATATCTGCATGGATGATGCAATGATAGATGCGGAAAAATCTATGGTAACTTATCTTAATCTGATTGCATCGGAACCCGATATTGCCAAAGTACCTATAATGATAGATTCTTCAAAATGGAATGTCATTGAATCGGCGCTTAAATGCACACAGGGAAAGTCAATTGTGAATTCAATTAGTTTGAAAGAAGGCGAGGAAGTATTTAAAAATCGTGCCCTTCATATTAAGCAGATGGGCGCTGCCATGGTTGTCATGGCTTTTGATGAAAAGGGACAAGCGGTCACATTTGAACATAAAATTCAGATTTTTGAACGCGCATATAAGATATTAGTTAACGAAGTTGGCGTTTCTCCTGAGAACCTTATTTTTGATCCCAATATACTTGCTGTTGCTACAGGTATAGAAGAGCATAATAATTATGCTGTAGATTATATCAGAACGGTAAAATGGATAAAAGAAAATTTGCCTTATGCTAAGATCAGCGGGGGGATAAGCAATCTGTCTTTTTCATTCCGCGGCAATGAAACGGTGAGAAGGGCGATGCATTCTGTTTTCCTTTATCATGCAATTCATGAAGGTATGGATATGGGAATTGTTAATCCTGCTCAGCTTGATATTTATGATGAAATTCCAAAGGACCTTCTTCAACTGGTTGAAGATGTTGTTTTGAACCGTACTAAAGATGCAACAGAAAAACTTATTGTTTTTGCCGAGCAAATAAAGAGCGCCTGGAAAAAAGAGGAGAAAAATGATCAATGGCGAAGCGGAACAGTCCAGGAACGATTGAAGCATGCGCTTGTCAAGGGTATAACAGATTTTATTGAACTTGATGTAGAAGAAGCTAGGCAGTCCTATGATAAAGCGTTTCAGATCATTGAAGGCCCGCTGATGGATGGAATAAATATTGTGGGAGATCTATTCGGAGCTGGAAAAATGTTTCTTCCGCAGGTTGTGAAAAGCGCAAGAGTTATGAAGAAGGCAGTTGGAAAACTATTGCCTTATATTGAATCTGAAAAGGAAATAGGAGAAAAATCTTCTGCTGGAAAAATAGTTCTGGCAACAGTTAAAGGTGACGTTCATGATATCGGGAAGAATATTGTAGGTGTTATTCTTGCCTGCAATAATTATGAAGTTGTCGATCTGGGCGTGATGGTCAATGCAGAAACCATTTTAAAATCCATACATGATGAAAAAGCGGATATTGTTGGCCTAAGCGGTCTAATAACGCCTTCGCTTGAAGAAATGACTCATGTTGCAGAGGAAATGGAAAAAGCGGGAATGAGAATCCCTTTGTTAATTGGAGGTGCCACTACATCTGTTATACATACTGCGGTGAAGATCGCACCTAAATACAGTGCTCCTGTTGTTCATGTTAAAGATGCTTCGAAAAGCGTAAATGTTCTTTCCAACCTTATGTCTAAGGAATTGTCGAACGGATTTGTTTTGAAATTAAATGAAGAATATGATACTATTCGAAACAAGCATTTATCTGAAATAAAACCAAATCTGATCTCCCTGAAAGAGGCTCGTAATAATGGATTTAAACCAGACTGGAAAAATGAAGACATTTCAAAACCAAATAATCTTGGAGTCAAAATATATCGGGAATTTTCGCTTGAAGAGTTGGTTGATTATATCGACTGGACGTTCTTCTTCCATGAGTGGAGATTGAACGGTAAATTTCCTGCAATATTCAATGATCCCGTGAAAGGAAAAGAAGCTGTCAAGCTTTTTGATGATGCGCAGGAAATGCTTAAACATATTGCAAAGGAAAAATGGCTTACAGCAAATGGTGTTGCCGGTATATTTTCAGCTAATTCCGTTGGTGATGATATTGAAATATACTCATCAGATAAGAAGGATAAAATTCTTA
>JBEKEO010000226.1:0-5009 GCA_050013795.1 Bacteroidales bacterium | reverse complement strand
CCAACTGCTGCCATTAAAATAATATGCATTGTTGGGATTTCCGAACCTGTCGGTAGTAAGTGTTGCGCCATGAACAGTTCCATTATGCCCGTTTCCCGAAGTATCATCTGCATTTCCTTTAAAAGGATAAAATGCAACTAAACCTGTTGATGGAATTTGTGCATTTACGCTTAAGCCAAGGATGGCGACCACGAATATAAAGAATAATTTTGCTTTCATGTGTTTATTGTTTTATGGTTAAATTGTTTAATTGTTCAAAGTTTCTTTTTCTTAATTTCAATTAATCTCATTCCTCACTGCCTACTGCTGCTGCCTACTGCCTCCTTCTTCTTCTTCGTTTGTTCAATTCATGTTTTCCCACCCGCAGCCGAGCGCGAAATGTATGCCGTTTTGCAAACTGCGCCAAACCGGGTTTGTTACCGACAGATATAAAACAAAGTTAGGTTTTGCTTTTCATAAAAAGTATCATTTAAAAGAATATTTTACTCCTATACTTAAAGATAATGCATTTAAATTATAAGAAGTTTTCAATTTAGGACTTGGGTTATTTGGATCGGATGTCGTATTAGTAGAATATTCATCAACAAACACAATTTCTTTTTCACTTACCGTCATGCTTGGTAATTGGTCAACACCATTTAATGTGCACTTTTTTATTTTAGCTTTTAAAGGCGTATATGAAATAGAATTATAGCTTAATTCACCAAATAATTTTAATTTATCAGTAAAATAAATTTCCAATCCAACTGTAGATTTAAACCCGAAAGAAATACCGCCATATGATATCCATTCATTTATTCCATGATTGAATGGATTAGAAGAACCAGAAAATGCATTATATAATACATCATCATTATCAGTTCTCATAGAACCTTTTCCGAAAACAATGCCCAATTTAAAATATGGATTTATCGTTTCAAGATTTGGAGATAATATTAAATTCGGAATTAAATATACAGCTCTATCAGTAAAAGTGCATTGGTATGTAGCACTACTTGAATATCCATAAACGATATTATAATCAATATCAGTAGAGATTACTTTTGATGCTTCTTTAAAATAAATGATATTCATTTCTAAAGAAAAATACTTGCTAATCTCATAGCCTAGCGATATGCTTGGACAGATACCTGTTCCGAAAGATATTTTTTTATAATGATATGTGTCATAATATGTTGTTGTGTCAAGAGTAATATTATATGTTCTCGAGCTGGTAACAAAATCAGAACCATGTAATCCTAATCCGTAACCAAAATCTGCTTTAAAATAAAACTTCTGACCAAGCAAACAGTTAGTTGATATAATACTGCAAAAAAGCAATAGTATAATTTTTGATTTCATCGCTTTAAATTTTTGTTTAATAAAATTATTATTTATACACATTACTTAAAATTTAAACCCATTGTAAAAAACAATTTACAGTTTACATTGCTGCTTGCTACACTAAACGATGCAGGCAAGCGCGAACCGGGTTTGTTTTGCTCATGGCTAAAACAACATGATTATTACAGATCATCATTAATTGTTTACATGGGTGTTGTAGTTGAAGAAGGATTGACCAATTCTTCAGGAAATTCTTTTCCTGAAAATTTCGGATATTTATCATCCATGAAACCCATATAAAAATTCACTCTCATTGCCCAGCGGATAGTTCCTACATTGAATTCAAACCATGATGCCGGATATTTTCCCGTAAACAATATTGCCCAAAAGGCCAGAAAAGAAAGAAAAGCTGTAGCAATTCCCCGAAACAATAAACAAAACCCATGAGGGATAATAACATAAATTGAAGCGAAGAAAAGCCTTACTATTAGTAACCCCCTGCTTAATGTTGCAGGATACGGAACTTCTAAATCAATATTTTCATCTGTTCCTTTGAGTCCGAATGACGGATAACCATCTGCCATATTGTATATCCTGGCCATAACCCTTAATGACCATTTACGCATATTGACCTGGTAGTTAAACATGCCTTGCGGGTATTTTGCAGTAAATAATACCGCCCACCATGAAATAAATGATAAAATGGAACCCCAAAACATAATGAACGCCAGCAAGAAATAATGAGGTATTACTATATAAAAATACCCGAAAAAAAATCTCAAAAGGAGCTGACCTCTTGAATAAGAATCCTGATGTTTAAATGTTAGTTTCATGTGTTTATTGTTTTATGGTTAAATTGTTTAATTGTTCAAAGTTTCCAGTTTCTTAATTTCAATTAATATCAGTCCTCACTGCCTATTGCTCACTGTTTACATTCTCCCATTCCCCGTTTCCCCCATTCTCCCTTTCAATTTTCTATTTCACTGCCTACTGCTGCTGCCCACTGCCTCCTTCTTCTTCTTCGTTTGTTCAACACATATTTTCCCACAGGCACAATCGCAATCATGACAATCATTCAAAAAAGTCAAAAAGATATGCGCGGTCAAAGTCAATTTCAAACTCCTTTAAAAATTCCAAATATTCTTCTTTAAATGTTTTTTTATGATGATGGATTTCCTGATTCATTATATAATTTATTACATTATCGCGTTGTGAACGACTGTATGAAAATGATCCAAAACCTTCCTGCCAGTAAAATTTGAATTTCGAATATTTATTTTCATTGATAAATCGTGATGATTCGGATTTTATTTCTCGCACTAAATCGGATAAACAGCATGAAGGCGACTGCCCGATAAGTATATGTATATGATCGGAAACGGAATTGATTGATAATAGCTTTTGTTTTTGATTTCTGATTATACCGGCTATATATTTATGCAGGGTTTCACGAAACGATGATGCAATCATGGCTTCTCTATTCTTCACTGCGAAGATTAATTGAATAGTAATTTGTGAATAGGTGTTTGCCATAATCTTTTTTCTATTTGTCCCATAGGGACATAATGTTGGTAAAGTTCATTGTTTATACTAATGTTCCGCTCCTACGGAGCGGGATGTTTTATTTATGTTTTGTTTTTTACCAATATCCGACTCCTACGGAGTCTTTATTTTTTTCATTGCCTTTTCTTCCCCTTCCTCTATTGCCAATTTTCCAAATGCAATTTTGCCACAAAGGCACTAAGACACAAAGGTTCACAAAGTAAAGCTAACTTCTCCCATTCCCCGTTTCCCCCATTCTCCCTTTCAATTTTCTATTTCACTGCCTACTGCTGCTGCCCACTGCCTCCTTCTTCTTCATTCGTTTGTTCAAATGTTCAAATGTTCTTTTGTTCAATTCATGTTTACTCACAGCCAGGCGAACTCGAACTGTATGCCGTTTTGCAAACTACGCAAACAGTACAAAGTAAGTTGTTTATTGTAAATTTATCTTTGAATAACCAGTCTTTGGTTTTCTGTCAAGTCTTTTAATTTCACAGTAATCATATAAACTCCGTTACTTAAATCTCTTATGCTTATTTGTTGTTGGTTTTGTTTAAGCATTTCCGATTTAACTAAAGTGCCAATTACACTATAAATATTCAATATATAGTCAGCATTATTTTTGTTTGTAATATTTAACGTAATAATATCAGAAGCAGGATTTGGATATAATTCAAATAAATTATTATCAGCATTATATGCAGAAATACCACTAATAAGGGGACCAAAGTTTAAATTATCAACATATAACACCGAATTTCCATGCGGATATCCAAGTCCGGTTGAGCTGCTATTATAAGCTGAAATATTAATAAAAGCACTGTCGGCAGACGAATAAGCCGGATAATTTATAACAAAGGGTGTCCAGTTTGAAAACGTTGAATCTAATAAAATACCCCCGCTCGCCACCATACTTCCATTCTTATACAAATGCGAACCAATGTGCATGGTATCACCATTCAGTGGGAAATACTTAAAATAGCCTGTTAATTGGGTAGGGTTGCCTGTTATCGGAAATGCAGGGTGACGAGGAGCAAGTACATCAATAAGATTAGCCTGTATATCTCCCAACCCTAAAGTGTCGGCTATATACGAAGTATTGTTTTCAATTCTTATTGAATAGCTGCCTACCGATGCAGGATAATGATCAGTAGACCTTGTAACAGAGTAAAAACTTCCGTTAGAATATATGTTTGTTGTTGCCCAGAATTGTGGGTCCATATAGCTTCCGTGATCTATCCAGTTTTCAAAACCATAATTGGGAATCTGAGCATTGGTTTTTATTGCCATTGAAATTATAACCGCCACTATCATTGTAATTTTTTTCATACCATTTTGTCGGTGATTATCGTGCCGACCCTGCACTTTTAGTTATTAATTAGTTTATTATAGTGTTTCTTGTTTTTTATTAGTTGCATATTTATGCATCCCCTGCAATTTACTGATGCTGTTTTGTAAACTTCGCCAACCATTCGTATTTTCACATTTAATAATCAATATTATAATATTGTTTCAAATTTTGCCTGGCTGACTTATCACCCAGATCAGCTGCCTTTTTCCAGTCGGATACACTTGCATCTTTTTTGCTTTGTGTATAATAAACACTGCCCCTGTTATTATATGCAATCGCATTCTTTGCATCTATATTGATAGCCGAAGTAAAATCGGCTATGGCTAAATCGCCATTACCCTGTTTGCGGTAACAAATCCCCCTCGTTATATACGCATCAGTAAACTGTGGATGTAATTTAAGTGCAGCATTCTCGTCGGCAATGGCCTGCTCATATTTTTCCTGGTGGTAATAGGTAAGACCGCGTGTGGAATATGCGTCGGCATACTGAGGGTTAATTTTAAGGCTGTTCGTTAAATCGGTGATGGCCTGATCGTATTTGCCCTGGTAATAATAAACAAGAGCCCTGTCGTAATATGCCTCTGCACTCTGCGGATTAAGGCTCAGGGCTGTATTCTCATCAGCCAGGGACAGATCATATTTCCCTTCGTAATAATAAGCAAGTCCCCTGCTGAAATATGCCTCGGCATATTTAGGGTTTATTTTTAATGCAGCATTAAAATCGGCAATGGCTGATTCATAACTCCCTTTCTTGCGATAAGCAAGTCCACGGTTATAATAGGCCGATTCATCC
>JBEKEO010000225.1:0-5091 GCA_050013795.1 Bacteroidales bacterium | reverse complement strand
ATTGTTGATCTTAATAACAGCGGGCAACTGGATTTTGTAGTGGGTACTTGGGATAATGTGAATCCCGACAGCAATAAAGTGTATGCATACAGGTGCAGTGACCATAGTTTGCTGTGGACTTATCCTATAGGTGATGTGATGTATCACGGCACTGCTGTTGCCGATCTTGATAAGAATGATAAAGTGGAACTGGTGATAGGTTCATATAATGATACTATTTATTGCATAAACGGCGATAACGGGACAACAAAATGGAAATATGCTTATGCTCCGGGCTATTATACGGGAGCTCCTGTTTCTATTGCAGATATTGATAATGACGATAGTTGTGAAGTTGTTTTTTGCAGCTATTGTGTGGTAGGAGCTTTGTCAGCATCAGGGCATCTTAAATGGCATTATGACATACCAAATAATGAACAGGCATTCCGAGGTGTTGCACTTGCCGATATCAATAACGATTCTTATCTTGATGTTATTTTCGCTACTGACGGAGGGAAAGTAATTGCGCTGAACGGAAACGATGGAAGCCTTATCTGGACAATAAACCTTGCAGCAGATTATGGTGATTCATTATTTTCATTTGACAATGCACCGATTGTTGCAGATTTCGCAAATGATGATAGTCTTGGAATATTTATTGTCGGCGGACATGGTGAATATCCGGCTTTTCAGAATGATTTTGGACGCGCCTATATGTTGTCTGCAGGCAAAGGCAATGGCCCTGCCTGGTCAGAGTTTCAGAAAGATATAGTAAGGAACAGCAGCATGTGTGGCGTTACAACGGGTATTAATGAACCTCCACAGAACATTGAAAATAATAGTTTGACAGTAACACCCAACCCTACAAATGATAATATAACAGTAAATACAGGAGATTTGCGAAGTACGATTAACGATATAAGAATATATGATATAGTTGGTAATATGGTTTTTGAAAAGAATATGGCCGACTATAAAGCAAGCATAGATGTTTCAGCCTTGCCGGGCGGGGTGTATGTTGTGGAGGTGAAGACAGAAAAGGGGGTTAGTGTAAGGAGGTTTATTAAAGAGTAGGCAGGAAGCGGTTCTCAATTCGATTGTTCGATAGTTCATTCGTTCGGTTGTTCATCAAAGAATTTCTTATCAAAGTTAATAAGGTATACCTTTTCAGTGGCGCGGGTAAGGGAGGTATAAAGCCAGCGAAGGTATGCACGGTCAATCATGTTATCCTTTAAATAACCCTGCTCAATGAATACCGCCTTCCATTGCCCTCCCTGCGATTTATGACAGGTAAGCGCCCAGGCGAACTTGACCTGAAGAGCATTAAAATACTTGCTTTCCCTTACCTTCTGCATACGGCTGCGCTTGGAAGGGACATCCTGATAATCTTCCATAATGCTATCATAAAGTTTCCTGCTTTCGGTATTGGTCAGGGCAGGCGCTTCTGATTGAATAGTATCAAGCAGTAACAGCGCATCAAAACTATCTTCATCGGGATAATCTTTTAAACGAACGGATGTCTCAGCAAAGCGAAAATCATACATCTCTTTTATGTTCTTCAGTCGTTGAACTTCCAACATTTCGCCATTGGCAATAAAGCCTGCTTTTGACTCATCCGACAGCCAGAAATAATTATTCTTAACTGCCATCAGCAGGTCGCCGCCTGTAATCTCGCTTTCGCGTCCTATGATGCGCGAACGTATCTGACCATTGTAAAGGTTAGCTCGTTTATTGGAGCGGCAAACAACAATAGTTTCATCAGCACGGTAGGTTCCGTATGCTTCGTTAAGGGCATCTTCAAGGTCATCGCCCCTGACCTTAACAATATCGGTGAAGCCATCCATCTTGAATTTAGGAAAGACATTCTGTTTCTGTGAGGCTATTATTTTGCGGATAGCTGTTGCATTGAACAATATGCCTGAATCCATTTCCTGCCTTACTACTTCAGTAAGCTCGAACGAACGTATCTTAATCCCGAAAGTGCTTTGCAGAAATTTCAGGTCGAGGGCAGGACTTATATCCATTCCAACTGGTGGAAGTTGTGCGGTATCTCCAATAATAATAAGCCTGCAGTTGCTGCCGTTGTATACATATTCCATCAGGTCATCGAGCAGCGCCCTTCCTCCAAACAGGCTTCCTTCCTGCCCTATTGACGTATTTGCAATCATGGATGCTTCGTCTACGATGAACAATGTATTCTTATGAATATTCTGTGTCAGCTTAAGATGAAACAAGCCATCGCTGCCGGTGTGTAGCTTGTATATCTTTTTATGTATAGTAAATGCTTTCCTGCCGCTGTAGTTCGACAATACTTTAGCAGAGCGCCCGGTGGGAGCAAGAAGCACAATTCCGTGTTTGTATTCATCCATAACATCAGCTATGGCTTTGACTATGGTGGTTTTGCCTGTACCCGCATACCCTTTTAATACAAACAGGTTTCTTTCTTCTCTGTCGAGCAGAAACTCAGCAATCATGCCTAAAAGCGAAGATTGCCCTGCTGTGAGTTCATAAGGAAAATGTTCGCTAATCTTTTTTTTCAGTTGTTCGGCAGTCATTTAATAATTGGAACCAGGAATCAGTAGCAGTAATATTCTTGACTTAAATTAAATATTAGAAAGGATAGCCAATACCAAAATTAAGTCTTAAATGTTTTAAGGATGAAGAAAGCTGAACCCATCGTTGGTCTTCAGGAACAGCAGGATTTCTAAGTTGAAAAGCAAAATCAAAGCGAATAATAAAGAAACTGAAATCGAAACGGACTCCAATTCCTGAACCGATAGCAATCTCTCTATAGAACCTGTCAAATTCGAAATCCGCGCCGGGTATCTCATCATTCTTTTTGTTTAGCCATACATTACCGGCATCAACGAATAATGCTCCTTTAAGAAAACTGAAAACAGGAAAACGATATTCAATATTTCCTTCAATGTCAATGTCGCCGGTCTTATCAAGCCCTGAAATTACATTATTCGAATAAGAACCGGGCCCAAGCGAATATATTTGCCATGCACGCACACTGTTTGCTCCGCCTGAATAAAAACTTTTTTCAAACGGGAGAGCATCCGAATTCCAATACGCATAACCAGCCCCTATGGCTCCACGTATTGCTAACGTATTCAGTTTATCAAACAAAAAGTAATGTCTTATATCAAAATCGCCGCGAATGTATTCAGCATACTTAATTTTAAATATGGAATAGATGCTATCGGAAGGCAATTGACTGTTAAATAATCTATCAATGCCTCTCATTAGATTTCCGGAAGTTTCAAAATTAGCGCGTATATATGTAAAGTCCTTGCTTTTGCTTAGTTGCTGGTCATTATAAATAAAGCTGTATTTTAAAGCCATAATTAAATGGTCCTTATAGCTGTTTTGTATTTTAATATCATTAATTGAATTAATAAGGCTATCGAACGCAGCAGTGGGATAAATTTTAACCGAGTTCAGATCGGCGAGATAAAGTATATGCTTCTTTTTCGGTGATTCTTTCCAAACATATCCAAAAGAAAGATTAGCAATATAGCGCGTATAATCAGGTCTTCGCTCATAATTTAAACCCATATCAATATCAGTTTGAGGCCTGAAGTATTTCGGGAAACGTTCCTGTTTCACCGGAATAAGGAATTTAGGAATGTCTATTTCAGCATCAGCGCCGGTTTCGAGAGTGTTGAATGGGAGATGTTTATTAATGTTATTATTAGAGCTCTCACCCAATACTTTTTGTATTTCAGTGGCACCTGTCACTTTCAGCTTAAGTATTTCAGCTCCTCTGAATATATTTTTATTCTGATACAATACATCTCCGGCAATCCCAAGATTTCCTGCAGAGTTTGTTGATTCCAGCTCATAAGAGATAGATTGAACGGGGGTTCGTGTAAGTTGAATTTTGCAATTTAAAAAATTGGGGCCATTAAGTGAATCCTGAGGAGGAATAACAAATTGTATGTTAACAAATTTATACATCTTTAGATCCATAAGGCTTTTGTATGTTTCATCGATATCCCTTAGGTTAAAATATTCATCAGGTTGTATAAATACAGATTGAGTTACTGTATAAGGTTTAATTCGAAGCGTATCCTTAAAAAGGAAAGTATAAATTACCGGTTTGTCTTTCTTCTTACGCTGAAGAGCGGCGAATTTATATATCTTGTATTTTATAGTATCCTGATCGAGAGAACTATATTGTGTGTATATATTCACTGAATTGATAGTATATCTCTTATGCGGAGCTTTTACCAGAGAATCATTAAAGTCGCCAGATTTAACAAAAGGGTTATCGATATTCATTGTAATGTTCAATTGGTGAGTTCCAAGCGTACTGTCAATATCATACGAAATATATTCTTTTGCAAAAGAATAATAGCCCTCATTTTTCATGTTTTCTGTTATTCGTTCCCTTTCATTTTGCAAAACATCCACATCAAATATATTTCCTCTCTTTAACAATGATTTTGCTGAATCTTCATTAACATAGTATTTTATATTATTATCTTCAATATTGAAATTTATACTTTGTATTTTATATGGCTGTGAAGCATGAACTATATACTTTACTATTGCCTTTTTCCTTTTTAATGTATCAATTTCTTTTCTTACATCAGAATTGAAATATCCTTTCGAATTAAGGTAAAGCCTTATTTGTTTTAAAGATTTCTCGGTAAGAAAAGTATCGAGAATAACTGGGGGTTCGCCTATAGTATTAATAAGAAAAGTATCGGTTTTGCTTACTCTTTTGCCTTTTGTGGCCATATTGTATAAGGTTAAACGCAGCCGGAATATACCTAAAAATTTCCTATTGGTTTTTTGCTTAATATAACTGCTTAATTCATCTTTATTGATAAGTTCATTATCAACACTGACTGCATTTTTTTTTATAAGGAACTCTCCATTTACTAAATTACGCGTAGGATTGCATGAGCATGCAATAATACATACAATAAGAAAAGATAATATATATAATGGGGTTCTTTTCAAAGCAAATAGAATTCCAAATAAGTTGCAAATTTAAGAATTACAACATACAAAAATCTGTTGAAGCCGAAGTATATTTTCATATTTTTGCATAAAAGGAATTAAAGAGTATATGTAAAGGTGCAAAAGTTAATTTCAAGC
>JBEKEO010000224.1:0-5100 GCA_050013795.1 Bacteroidales bacterium | reverse complement strand
TCCTTGGCTTGAATTTAATTAATAATTCAGGGACAATACGTGTATAATCAAGGTTGTCAGGGTTTCTTTCATAAGCATAATGCGAAGCAGAAGCCCCCAGCCAAATCATTTGAATGAACTTACCCTTTGGCAACAAAGTGAAGCCAGCTCTGCCATAACCAGCCAGAGAATTATCAAATGTGCCGTATTCAGGCATGAGGAAATAAGAGAATGTTTTCTGGGGAGCAGGATTATTATAAATAGCCACCCCTGGCATAACACCATTATAAAGATTGAAGCCAAGAACAGGAGTTACGCACAACTGACTTTCTAAAGGGTCGTCAATACCGGGCAGCAATTGAAGATGCAAAGGTTTAGCCCTTTTACAAAGACCTTTTGTTTTATAAAAGTCATTCTTTATGTTGTATTCGGGGTTGGTAGTTTCAGTATTAAGGCATAGCTTATCAAAGTCAATGAAATGAATCATTACATCATTTTTGCCTGAAAAACCATCGAACCATTGTGTACCGATAATGGAATCTTTTTTATATGCAGTAATTTCAAAAGGAGCATTAATCTGTCCTTTGTTCTTTATGGTAACTTTGGTTGCATTACCAGTAAAGCTTAAAGGATCGCCGGATGCTTTTGCCTTGCATAATTTGTAATCAACTTTTTTGGTGGTGCCCATCAAATCTTCAAAGAACCAGCTAAGATCTTTGCCTGTTGAGGCTTCCATTATCTTTCGAAGGTCGCCAAGCTTGGGATGCTTGAAATGCCACTGCTTAAAATACTCCTGCATGGCTACATCAAATTGTTGTTCGCCCAGATAATCTTTCAGAAAAGCAAAAACAGCAGCAGTCTTTTCGTAAACAATACCTTCATAATTAATGCCTGAAAAAACAGGAGCAGCTAAAGTTATTGGCTGATCATTATTCAGGTGTGAGGCCACATTATATATAAAAGTTCTCTCGTATCTTTCGGGATGAGGAGGAAGATGAACAAGGTTTCTTGCCATAGAAAAATAAGTTGTGGTTCCGAGATGAATCAATTGCTGATAACGATTTTCATAAAATGAATTGATACCTTCATCCATCCAAGGATCCAATCTTTCGTTCGAACCTAACATGCCGTAGAACCAGTTATGACCTACTTCATGAATAATGACCATCTCCAGACCTACCGCATCTCCACCGGCACTGATAACGGTAACATTAGGATATTCCATGCCACCTCCTGCCGATAAAGCGCCTTCCACTGCCGTTGCCTGCTTGTAAGGATATTCGCCAACCCATTTTGAATAATAATAGATTGCGTTCTTTACATATTTTGCTCCATCTTTCCATATATCAGCATGACGATTGGTGAACATAGACCAAGTGGTAACTTTCTTACCCGAATAAGGAAGTTCTGCATAATCTTTTGCAACATGGTAGCGCTTATCGGCAAACCATGCAAAGTCGTGAACATTCTCCTGATGATAATGTAGTGTTTTATTTTGTGCAGCTGATGGGGGAAAAGCCATATCTTTTTTATTGAAGGAATTTATTTTACTGGTCTCTTCAGCTTTTTTATCAAGCCATTCCAATTCCTTTTCGCCATTTACTAGGTCGCCAGTAGCTCCAACAACATAGTTTTCGGAGAGGGTGATATACACATCAAATGTTCCGAATTCTGAATAAAACTCGCCCTGGTCGAGAAAAGGGAATTGGTTCCATCCTCTTGAATCATACACAGCAGGCTTGGGAAACCACTGAGATATCTGGTATGCCTGTCCATCATGACCAATGCGGGAAATACCCGAATGAGGTATCTTTACATGAAACGGAGTTGTTATAGTAATTGTTTGTCCCGGCTTTAAAGGTTCATTTAGATATAATTTACAGATGTCAATATTAGAAGAATCAAGCTTCCAGTTAATGGCTTTACCATTAACTTTAAAATAGAGGCTGTCAATATAACCATTGACTTTTTCTTCATTAAAATAAAAGTAAGTATGTCGTTCTTCAAGTAGTTGCTTTGCTAAAGCAGTAGTATTATCTTTATAAGCATTTGGCCACAAATGGAAATACAGGAAAGTCAGTTCGCTTGGAGAGTTGTTTGTATAAGTAATGCTGTCGCTTGCGCTCAATTCATGCTTCACATCATCAAGTGATACATGAATAGTGTATTTCACATCTTGTTGAAAATAATTCTGGGCACTGGTAACAAATGGGGAAAAAGCAGAAAGAAATAAGATGTAAATAATATACAAGGTGCTTTTCATGTAGTTTATGACGAAATAACTTGTCTGTTTGTTACTTTTTAATTTAATTTTCCCTGCCAGGCAAAGCAGTTATCAAACAGCCCTTTTATATTAATTTCTTTCTTAAATATTCCATACACTGTTGAGCCGCTTCCACTCATAGATGCATATACCGCACCTGATTCGTACATCTTTTCCTTTATGGCTTTTATTTCAGGGAATTTCCGGAAAACCACTTCTTCAAAATCATTAACAATATGCTTCTTCCATTCCTTCATCTTTTTGCTTTCGATTTTGTTTAGCTGAAAAGCTGCCTTTTTAGGAGCGATCAAAGAAAAGGCTTCGGATGTTGAAATATGCAGATCGGGTTTGGCAAGCACTATATGATATTTACTCAGATCGAGCTTGATGTTTTCAAAAACATCGCCTTTGTTTGTGGCGTATAAAGGGATATTCTCAATAAAGAAAGAACAATCGCTGCCTAGGTTAGCGGCGATTTCCTGCATCTGAGTGATGTTCATATTAAGTGAGAAAACATCATTCAGCAGTTTTATCATAAAAGCTGCATCCGCCGAACCGCCGCCAAGCCCGGCTCCTGTAGGTATCGCTTTGTGCAGATGAATTTTTACAGGTGGAAGCTTGAATTTCCTTAGCAATATATCATAAGCCCTTAAACATAAGTTAGCTTCCCTGTTGCCCGGAATATCAATGCCGCTCAGTGTAAATTCATTCTTGTTGCTTTCAATTACTTCGAGCGCATCATGCAGGGGGACGGGATAGAAAATGGTTTCAATATTGTGGAAACTGTCAGGCCTTTTTTCTGTTATATACAGACCGATATTGATTTTGCAGTTGGGAAAACAGATCATATAAATACCTTGAAGGTCAAAGATAATTAATTCTGGTATAATAGATTCCTGAAACAATTTTATTTTGTTATTTTTGTATCTGAAGATTTATATAATTCATCATGGCGCTTATTAATTCTGTCGTATCATGGCTTATGAAGAAGAGGATACATCAAATAGACCTCTTCCTCAAATATCCTTATGATGTGCAGAATGAATGGCTGAAAAAATTAATAAGTTTATCGAAAGATACCGAATGGGGCAGGGATTACGATTACAAAAGCATCACAAGCCCTGAAGAATTCAGGCAAAGAGTTCCTGTAAGCGATTATGAAACACTGAAACCTTATATAATAAGACTGAGGCAGGGCGAGCAAAACCTGCTTTGGTTTTCAGATATTAAATGGTTTGCAAAATCATCAGGAACTACAAACGATAAAAGCAAATTTATACCGGTAAGCGCTGAAGCGCTTGAAGAATGCCACTTTAAAGGAGGCAAGGATATGCTTTCCATTTATTGCAACAATAATCCAGGAACGGTTTTGTTTGATGGCAAAGGGCTTGCAATGGGAGGAAGTCACCAGATATCGGATTTTAATAATGAATCATATTACGGCGACCTTTCGGCTATCATCATTCAGAACCTTCCCTGGTGGGCTGAATTCCTGAGAACACCAAACCTTGCCATTACGCTGATGGATGAGTGGGAAAGCAAGATTGAGAAAATGGCTGAGGTTACTATGAGCGAAGATGTGACCAATATATCGGGCGTTCCTTCATGGACATTACTTTTATTAAAATGCATATTAGAGAAAACGGGGAAATCGAATATACTTGAAGTGTGGCCAAATCTTGAATTGTTCACACATGGAGGCGTGAGCTTTGTTCCTTATCGCGAACAATTCAGGAAGATGATACCTTCGGTTAAGATGAATTACATTGAAACATATAATGCTTCGGAAGGTTTTTTTGGAATACAAGACAGGAACCATGCTGACGATATGCTTCTGATGCTTGATTATGGTATATATTACGAGTTTATTCCTGCTGACCAGTTTGACAAAGAAAATCCTGAAACCGTATTACTGGATGAGGTTGAAACAGGCAAGAATTATGCGCTGGTTATTACAACCAATGCAGGACTGTGGAGATATAAAATAGGCGATACCATTACTTTTACTTCTTTAAACCCGCACAGGATAAAGATAACGGGAAGGACAAAGAACTTCATCAATGCCTGCGGAGAAGAACTTATCATTGATAATGCAGAAAAAGCTATAGCTATTGCCTGCGAAAAATCGAATGCGGAAGTGAAGGAATACACAGTTGCTCCCGTATATTTTAGCGATACAGAAAGGGCTGCGCACGAATGGCTGATAGAATTTGAGAAAGCGCCATCCGACATTCAATATTTTACAGAGGTACTCGACAATGCATTAAAATCGATCAACTCTGATTATGAAGCCAAACGCTATCTGAACATGGTGCTACGTTTACCCATCATCAGAATTATTCCCGAAGGAACGTTTTATAACTGGATGAAAGCGAAAGGGCAGTTGGGCGGACAACACAAAGTTCCCCGCCTAGCTAATAACAGGCTGTATGCTGATGAGATTTTAAACATATCGGAAGCATGAAAAAATATCTCATTATATTAATTCTTCTTTCCTTTATGGCTTTCCGGTCAAACGATTATGTTTTATTGAACACCATAAAAGCACAGGTTTCGTTTATGACCACTGATAACCTTGGAAACCTTTATCTGTTAGTAAACAATGAACTCAGAAAATATGACAGCAAAGGAAACCTTTTGAAAACGTTCAGCGATAAATCGCATGGAAATATTGATTTTGTTGATGTAACTGATCCATTGAAAATCTTGTTGCATTTCAGGGATTTTCACCAAATACTTTTTCTTGATAATACATTAAGTGTAAAAACCGATCCTATAATACTTGATGACCTTCAGTTAATGCAACCAACCCTTGCCTGCACTTCGTATGATAACGGTTTCTGGGTTTACGACCAGCC
>JBEKEO010000223.1:0-5154 GCA_050013795.1 Bacteroidales bacterium | reverse complement strand
TTCCCTAATATATTCTAATAAGAAAAAATACCAGAAGCTAAAGGTATCACTGCCGAAAAAATTGTTGCTGAATTTTTGAAGTAAGCTGTTAGCTTGTCGTGCTTCTCCCTTCTTTAACTGCCACTGTCAATTGTATAATTTTTTATTATACCAGAGGTTTTCTCCATATCCGAAACCATTATTTACACAACAACTGCAATTGTTTACGCAACAAAGTACATAATCTACATAACAACAGTCATTGTTTATACAGCAACTACTGTTGTTTACACAACAATTATCATATACTGCAAAGCCTGACTTGTCGGAAGGCAAGTGCGCCTATTTTGTGCACTTTGTTTTTTAGTATTTAAACGGTAAATTCTCTGTTAAAAATAATTGTTTCAAAAAGAGGCAACATAATAATAAAATATTCGTCTTAATAAATAATTGAATTATATCTTTTGTTTTTGTATATTTGACAAATTAGTTTGATTATTGACAAGTCTGATCTCAAATTTTCATTAAAATTTATTTTATGAAAAAAGCAGCATTAATTTCTTTAGCTTGTCTATTACTTTTATCTAAAGCCAAAGCTCAAAATAACTTGTCTATACCGGGAGCATGCGGAGGCTGTCAAAATAATTCTTCTTTATCTCGTAATGTTGGTCATTCTCCTGGAAATGGTAATCATTCTCTTGGCCAAACCTATAACAATACAGCATGTGGATTGAATTATGTTCAATCCTCAGCAAAGATTACAACCCGCTATTCTAATATCTCAAATCCACCCGTGGGACCTGGCAGCGGGTATCCCTGTATCTTGCCACCAATAAGCGGCATTCCTTCATGCTATGTTATTGATAAAGCATACATATACTGGACTGTAAGTTATGAGGCAGGATCTTCAACAACACCCACACTAATCCTTACAAATCCTTTAGGTGTAACAAATAATTATTCTGGCACATTGATTGGGGTTGATGTTCCAAAGTGCTGGCAAGCATTTAACTGCGGTGGTTGTAACGAAATAGGTACAAGAGCCTTCAGGGCAAATGTAACGCCAGCCATTACCGGTAATGGAACTTATTCAATAGACAGCATTGCAGGAAACACTATATGGGAAGTTGATGGCGCAACATTAATTATTATATACAAAGACATTTCTGCTGCATGGAAAGGTTCTCTGATTATTGATGATGGGATATATACAGAGGATACCCTTTTGCTCGCTTTTAATGATACCATTACAGGTTTTACAGCTTGCGGTACAGGCTCCAACTCCACAGCCTTTTTAATTGCTTCTGATATCCAAGATAATAGAAATTTCCCAAATTATACTTTTGATGCAACGCTTAACGGAACACCCGGAACATTCCCGAGGCTTTTTTGGAATTTTGCACAGGTTAGCACTATCGTTAATTCAGGGCAAACGTCTGCCTCGTATAATACATCTGGTTATTATACCAGTGGTGGTGATTGTTATGCAGTTTGTGCTGTGGGTTTATATTTTCAAACCACTACTTGCGGTTCATGTTCTCCGTTAACATTAAATACATCCAGTACCGTTGCCAATTGTTCCGTTTGCAATGGTACGGCAACAGTTGTTGCAACAGGAGGAACAGCCCCATACACTTATACATGGAGCACTACCCCGATTCAAACCACTGCTACTGCAAGCAATTTATGTGCGGGAACATATACTGTAACCGTAGCTGACGCTAGCGGATGTAACACATCTACGGCATCTGTGACGGTTACATCAAATGCTTCTGCAACTGTGTCAGTTTTTCCCACAACATCAATAATATGTTCAGGTAATTCGGTAACATTAACTGCAAGCGGAGTTGTTTCATACTCGTGGTCGCCTGCTACAGGCTTATCTGCAACTACAGGCGCTACTGTTACAGCGAGCCATGACACCACTACTACATATATTGTCACCGGTACAGATGCGACCGGATGCACCAGTACTGCTTCGGTTCTAATAACAGTAAATCCAGGTCCGACGGTCAGCATTTCAGCATCCGCAAATCCCATCTGCCCAGGGACTTCGACAACTTTGACTGCCAGTGGAGCAACCACTTATTCATGGAGCGGAGGTTTGGGCACTTCAAATCCTGTAATAGTAACACCGGCTTCAACAACAACTTACACTGTTACCGGTACTACAGCAGGGTGCACAGGTACAGCGAGTATCACAGTTAATTTAAATTCCAATCTAACAATTAGCATTTCAGCATCGGCAAACCCTATTTGTACAGGAGCTTCGACGACTTTGACTGCCAGTGGAGCAACCACTTATTCATGGAGCGGAGGTTTGGGCACTTCAAATCCTGTAATAGTAACACCGGCTTCAACAACAACATACACTGTTATCGGTACGACAGCAGGATGCACGGGTACAGCGAGTATCACAATTACCGTAAGCCCCAACCCGACAGTTAGTATTTCGGCATCGGCAAACCCCATTTGTACAGGGACTTCGACAACCTTGACTGCCAATGGAGCAACCAGTTATTCATGGAGCGGAGGTTTGGGCACTTCAAATCCTGTAATAGTAACACTGGCTTCAACAACAACTTACACTGTTACCGGTACTACAGCAGGGTGCACAGGTACAGCGAGTATCACAATTACTATAAACCCTGTTCCGACGGTCACTATTTCATCTACAAATGAAACATGCGGACAGCCAAATGGAACTGCAACTGTAACGGCAACAGGTGGTTCGGGAATATATACATATTTATGGAATACGACTCCCGCACAAACTGATTCGACTGCCACGAATTTAGCTGCCGGAAACTATGCTGTTACTGTCTCCGACGGCTCTTGTACTACATCAGCAAGCGTTACTGTTAACAGTTTATCCACGATTTCTTTAACCACGAATACTACCGATGCCACCTGCAACCAGTCAAACGGGACAGCGACAGTTACGGCAACAGGCGGTTCGGGAACATATACATATTCATGGAATACTATTCCTGCGCAAGCTAATTCAACAGCTACCAATTTATCTGCCGGAAATTATATTGTTTCTGTTAATGACGGAAGTTGCACAATGACTGTTAATGTTACTATCAATAATATTCCCGGTGTTACTGCTTCTATTTCAAATTCCGTCAATGAAACATGCAGCAATTCGAATGGAAGCGCGACCGTTCATGCAATCGGAGGGACACTGCCATACACATATTTATGGAGCAGTTCACCTGCCCAAACAACTTCTGTTTTGCAGAATGTTCACGCGGGAGCTTATTATGTAACTGTTACAGATGCTAATAATTGCAAAGCAATTGATACAGTTGTTATTACTAACTCTCCGGCACCGGTTGCCACTATCGGAAGTTTTACGAATGCTACCTGCGGATTATCGAATGGTTCGGCAACAGTGAATGTAACCGGAGGGGCAAGCCCGTATTCTTTTAACTGGAATACATCTCCGCCACAGTATACTCAGGTAGCTTCGAATATTCCCGGAGGTAATTATATTGTTACAGTAACGGATGCAAATAGCTGCACAGCTACTGCCTCGGTTGGCATTGCTGCTTCACCAGGTCCTGCCGTTACAATATCAGGCACGACAAATGCTTCATGTGGACAATCTAACGGAACTATTGATATTACTGTGACAGGAGGAACACCGCCTTATATGTTTAACTGGAATTCAAGCCCTCCCCAGAACGGGCAGAACTTATTAAATGTTCCGGCTGGAAATTATATTGTTTTCGTTATAGATGCTAATGGTTGTACTACTTCTGTAAGTATTACTGTCGGGCAAAATGCCGGCCCTTCAGCTTCGGCATCTTCCGTAAATGATACTTGCAATCAATCAAAAGGAACGGCTATTGTTATTGCATCAGGAGGATCCGGGACTTATTCATATTTATGGAGCAACGGACAAACTACTTCAACAATTACTCATTTAACGGCAGGAACATATACCGTAACTATTAGCGATGGAAGTTGTTCGGCTTCAGCAAGTGTTATTGTTTCAAATACTCCCGGCCCTGTTGCCGGATTCACTGAAAATCCACGTATTCTTACATTGATGGATGGTCCGGTTACTTTTACAGATAATTCTTCCGGAAATATTGTTAACTGGCAATGGAATTTCGGTGATGGAGATTTCGGTAATGGTAATTATATACAGCATCAATATTCCGACACAGGTACTTATTTGGTAACACATATAGTTACAGACAACAACGGATGCACGGATACAGTAACCGATACAATAAAAGTAAAAGACTATTTTACTTTTTATATCCCAAATGCTTTTACGCCTAATAACAATGATTTCGATGATACTTGGTATCCACAAGGTATGAACGTTGATCCCAAAAATTACGATGAGTATATATATGACCGTTGGGGAAATTTAGTGTTTCATACTACTATATGGAATATAACCACACATCGGGCAGAAGGGTGGAATGGAACAATTAATAATAAAGGCAACTTTAATGATGTCGTTATGGATATTTATGTGTATAAAATTAATCTGAAAGAATTTAACAATGGGCTTAAACACGAATATGTGGGCAGAATAACATTAGTTCCATAATATTCTAAAAGAAAATAAGGATTAATTTAAAAAATGATAAGTCTAAAAATCTTTATTTACAGAAAAAAATAAAAACAATTCAGTTATAATTTCTTCTGTTATTTCAGTTTTGAAAAGACGATAGAAACAGTGGCTAAAAACAACAACGATAATATTTATTACTATCCCCGGAGTGATGAATTGCACCTATATTCCCTCATATAATAATTTGTCATATAGGGATTATACTAAATAATTGTTCAAAACGGAGGCAACATAATGATAAATTATTCGTCTATATAATTAGTATAGTTTGTTTTTGTTTTTAGTATCTTTGACAAATGAATTCAGATATATAAAAGCTTTAATATCAATTTTTAATAAAATTTATATTTTATGCAGAAAAAAGATATTATTTTTCAAAAATTTTTAGCAAAAAATCCTTATAAAAAGGATTTTGATAAAGCGGAAATACATCTAAATAATATCTTCCTCTTTTTATCACTGTGTCTCATTACCGTTTTATTTATCCTTTCCGAAAACAGCATTGCTCAAACCAGATTGAAAGGGAAAAAGGCGGGAAAACCCACATGGATTACAAGTGATCCGTTTAAAACGGATGT
>JBEKEO010000222.1:0-5184 GCA_050013795.1 Bacteroidales bacterium | reverse complement strand
ATCGTCATCTGCTATAAGACGATGGTAATCGGTCCGATGACGTGTGGTATTTGCAATATTAGGATGATAATTGGTTTAGAATCAGACTGCATTCCAGCAAGACAAACAAACTTTAATGCACTCTAAGTACTCCAAACTTTAGGCACTCACTTCAAACTACTTCTTTTTCTTCAACTCCTTCCACTGGGCAGTGTAGGTTTTTTTAAAGCAGTTATACCATTTCTCGCTATTGGTATATTTCTTAATAAGCACAGAAGGTTTTTGTTTGGAATTAGTGCTAAAGTCGTTCGTGGCAAGCTTGTTGGCAAGGGCTTTCTGCAAATCAACGGTGTTGTTTTCAGAATAAGCTTTTTTGCGAAGTATTTCAAGGAATTTAAACGCATTATCATAATTGCCCTTATCGAAATAATAATAAGCGCATTTGTAAAGGTAGTTGTTGTCGGTAAGAGAACTAAGGTAATCAATCAAAGGCGTATGGACAATCCCCAACGAATGCACATTATGATTGTTGTAATAATTATCGCATTCAATGTACTTATCAATAGCGTTGTAATATTTTGAGGCGGTAGCAAGGTTCCCCGATTCGGCAAGCATACGCTGGTATTCTGCTGCATGAAAATATTTATCCTTGCTTATCTTTGCCAGTGAATCCTTTATATTGCATCCATCATTTTCATTGACTGTTTTCAGGCATTTTGAAAGATAATCGTCGGCTTCTTTATATCTCATCAGGTTAATATTGATCAAAGCATCCCTGTAATATTCATCATAATTATCCTGCGCATACCTGCATTGCTGTGAATGCAGTTTTGTACTAAAATCAGCAAATGCCTTATTAATTATGCTGTCTTTCATAAGTGAATACTGCGACTGCAATATTTTTGCAGTATCGGCAATTATCCTGGCTTTATCAAATTCATTGCCCCAAACCTTTACACATGCTTTTTCAAGATCATTCAGGATAAGCGGTTTTATTGCAGTTACAAGCAGCGAATCTACCCTTTTGTCAGCCGCAAGATTATATTTCTTTTCCAATGTCTTTGCCGACTGGAAGCTTGCAATGGCTTTAGCCGCGTCGTTAGCCGAAAGGTACGACATTCCATCTGCTATGTACTTGTCGTAATATTGTTTCTGTATCAATGCCGTTAAAGAATCCGTTTCATGCGTATCGCTAATTTCCTGCTTATTTGCCTGCTGAAATGCCTTGGTATCGGCAATTATCTTCTCCGCTTCGGCAGGGTTATTACTATGGATGACCGACTCAGCTTTCCTCAGGAATATCTTATACTGTCCTTTCTTTGCCACAACAATGGCAGCTTCTAACTTGTCATTGCATTTTATTGCCGGATATTCTTTACAGAAGTCCCTCGCCTTTTGCAATACCACAAGCGCCGAATCGTATTTCAACTGCTCATTAAACAAAAATCCCTGCCGGATAAAACCTTTTACAAGCTGGTTTAATAAATCATCAGCTTCAGCGGAAGAAATAATATCCGTTGAATTGTCTTTCTGGTAATTCTTTGCTTTTACAATATATATTTCGGCCAGGTAAAGGATATCTTTATTCAATGCCTCTTGCGAAACTGTGACAAATGAATTATATACCCCGTATTTGGATTTAGCAATATCTTTCTGAAGTATTTCATTGCAGTTTATGGCAGGTGAAGCTGTGCAGAATTCTTTTGCCTTAGCCAGCACTTCAAGCGCTTCATTATATTTTTCAGCAAGCATGAATTCTTCCGCTATGGATATAAAATCCTTATAAATGTCATTGCCAAGTTTTAATGTAAGTTTCAGTATTTGCGGATCAGGATTGAGTTTTGTAGTGATGATGGAAATATTCTTTGCAGCATTTTCCAGATCTTTTTGAGTATAGTAAATATATGCAGTTTGGTAAAATGCCTCCGAATAATAAGGGTTTGCTTCTGTTGATTTTCCCATAAATTTCAATGCATTCGAAATATCTCCGGCTTTATAATATTCCATTCCTTTATCATAATAAACTTTATCAATAGTGCCTAGCATATTATTTATCATGAACCTCATTTTGCGTGTTTGCTGTATAAGGTCAAGGAATTTATCTTTAAAATCAACAGGGTCGTTATTATCTAAATGCAACTTTTCAGGATATAATTTATTGTTGAGGTCATCCACTATTTTTTCAACATCTTTCACCTCAAAATCATAAACCTTGACCATTTCAACATTATCAAGATTGATCGACTGAAGTTTTTGTAATGCAGTAGAAATAACAAATTCCGTGTTGTAGTAATCATTAATATACTGAACTTCGTTTTTAAATGCTGTCAGACCGGAATCGGAATAATAAAACAGTTTATTCTGTATGGCAACATTCCATTGCGAAACTTGCTGCAAATTCTCAATCCTGATATTATCTTTTTCTCCCTTTCCTTTCATCAATTTTACTGATGCAACAGGCACTGATGCTGCAACTGAACCATCTGTGTTTTTAAGGTCGATTATAATGTCAGCATATTCCGGAAGTAATACATCTGAAACATTGAATTTCTTATAATAAATATCCCCGCTGCATTTCCCGTCTTTAATTTCAACTGAAACAGCATGCCAGTTTGGGATCTTATTATTTGAAAAGAATGTAACCTGGTAATTGTAAGTAAAAGAATATTGAGTATAATCGAGCATCTTTGGAATACTTTTCGAAAGTTCTTCAATCATATAATTTGTAATCTTTCCTTTTTCCGAATTTATATCAGAAAATTTAAAAAGAAAGGAATCTTTTTTAGCTTCCGGTAGTATGGGCTGCGAAATAATCTGGCTATCAGAGAATTTTAAAAAGCAGAGAATGTATATTAATATAAAACTAAAATGCTTCATCACAGTCAGAATCATTATAAAACAGGGAATTCTTCAAAACAAAAGTAGTATTAAAATCATACCGTGAAAGGGCAAAAGAGAAAAGATATTAATACTGCTTTGTTAAGAATATATCTTTCATTTTTGTTTTCATTTTATTGAACTTTGAGGGGAATGAAATTTGTTTTTCCATCTTTTGTTTCAATAAAATTTTAGCACTGAATAGGATACATATAGTAAAAGATAAAAAATTTATATGTTCAAATCTTTATAAAAAAAATCCAAATAAAATACCTGAAATAATTGACTTTGGCTTTTCATTTCAGTATATTTGACAATTGATTCTGGATTTTTCAATTAGATACTATAAATTAAAACCCGAAGACATATGAAAAAACTATTACAACTTTTTATACAGATTTTTGCCTTACTGTTTGCATACAGTATTTATGGCCAAAATTTCGTTGATGTTACCAGAAGTAACGATGGACAAAACATCAACCTATCCAATGATCAGGTATTAGAAATTAAACTGCCCAGAACACCATCAAACGGATATACCTGGTGTGAAGCAAAAACTATTAGTGATCAGGCTATTCAGAAATCGATCGCACAAACCGGTGATGGTGAATTTGTGCCTGACGTTTCCAGAACGTTAAACGGAAAAGTAATGGTTGGTCGTCCCGGCACGCAAATAATAAGATACGTTGGTGCTTCGCAGGGAACAACTGTTCTTACGTTAGAGTTAAGGCGTCCATGGATCAGGAACGGTGAGGTCATTGACAGTTACACTATAACAGTGGTATCAGCCGGAAAATATACAGGAACTTACACCCCTCCTTTGAAAGAAAAACCTAAGCAGCATGTAACTTCAACACCATATGGGCTTCCATCCAGCTGGGACTGGCGTTCTCAATGCACACCAATAGAGAATCAGATGCATTGCGGGGATTGCTGGGCATACGCTACTGTAGGGGATCTTGAATGCAATATTCAAATTCGTGACGGGGTAACAAGAGATCTGTCTGAAGAATTTATCACCGATTGTATGATGGTGGCTGATTCTGTTGATTTTCTCGGTTGCAACGGAGGCTGGTGTGCCAATGAGGCATGGGTGGCCTCTTATACAGCAGCTAATTCTGCCGGAGGCGGTGCTGTTTACGAATCGGATGATAATACAACCTGCAATAGCACCGGAATTACAGGAACATGCGGGGCACCATACACTCCTCATGAAACAATTGACAGTTATGCTGATGTTGCAGGTGAAGATGCCAATGCAATACCCCCGGATTCAAATATAAAAGCGGCAATATACAATTACGGTCCCGTCTGGGTTTGTGCCGATGCTTCAAATTTCAGCATTTATTCGGGTGGAATATGGACTGAAAGTTCCCCGGCAGGTTCTATAGACCATGCCATTGATTTGGTCGGATGGTGTGACAGCTCTACAGTCCCAGGAGGAGGGTACTGGATATTAAGAAATTCATGGGCTGCCAGCTGGGGTATGAGCGGATATATGTATATATCTTATGGCAGTGACCTTATTGGTTCTTATGCCGATTATATTGTATATAAAGGTGGCATTCCTCATAATATACCTCCTGTTGCCAATTTTGGTGCCTCAGTAACTTCTAGCTGCACAGGGGTGATACAATTTTATGATTATTCTTTAAATGTACCTACATTATGGCACTGGGACTTTGGTGACGGAGATACGTCAAATGTAAAAAACCCATTGCATACTTATGCTGCAAGCGGAACATACACAGTAACACTTAAGGCTACAAACAGTTTTGGCAATGATACCAAGACAAGATCAAGTTACATTACAATAAATTTAGCCACTGATTCTCCAACTACAGCAGGCGCATCATGTACTGGTCCATGCAGTGTAACATTAACGGCATCGGGCAGTTACATTCTCACCTGGTATGATGCTGCAGGCGATCATGTAAACACTGGCACTTCATTCGTTACTCCGGTCCTTACAACTACAACTACTTATTATGTCCAGGACAGTATCCCCGGTACTTTTATTAATTGTGCCAAGCCGGCTAAGGGAAGCGGAGGTAGCCTTGGTGGGTATACATCTGCAGGTGAACATTATCTGACCTTTGATTGTTCAACAGCTGTTACCCTTGTATCTGTGACAATGTATGGTAATGCATCTGTATCAGGCAGCAGGACTATTTCTCTTGAAAATAGCTCCAGCACTGTTTTGCAATCGACGACTGTTAATGTTCTTCCGGGTCAGAATACTTATACTCTTAACTTTAACATACCTGTAGGTACAGGTCTTATCCTTGCATGCAGCGATGGAACTGACATATACAGAGACAGTGTCAA
>JBEKEO010000221.1:0-5192 GCA_050013795.1 Bacteroidales bacterium | reverse complement strand
AAGAAATGATGCAAAAATCATTATCAATAAATCCGGGTGATGCAGTTGTTGAAAATGACTTAGCTGCCTGCCTTGCCATGCAAAAGAAGTACGAAGAAGCTGTTAAGATATGTATTGCTATTCTTGATAAATATCCTTCGTATCAATACCCAATTGATTATATTAGACAAATCCTTCCTATCTGGGATGATAAAGAGAAAGTAGCTTATTATAAAGATGTGCTATACAAGAAAGGAATAACTTATTGAATTTATTTTTCAATAATAACAAATTCTGTTCTTCTGTTCATAGCCCTGCCTTCTTCTGTGTCGTTTGAAGCAACAGGCTTTGTAAGCCCAAATCCTTTATATGAAAGCCGGGAAGCATCTATACCGTTAGCAATCATATCTTCATAAACCGATTTTGCGCGATCTTCCGAAAGCTTCAGATTGAAATCGGCACCACTGACATTATCTGTATGACCGTGAATAGCTACTTTCATTGTAGGATGATCATTGAGATACTGAACAAAATCATATATAATAAGTTTACTGTCTTGGGTTAATTCAGCACTGCCATATGCAAAATGAATATCATTAAGTTTATAGGACTCTCCGACAGCTATTGGTTTAATATTAAAATCGACATTAACCTTTAAAGGAAGGGGAGTTGATATAGTAGTATCTTCTTTTGAAATATATTTAGAAGTATATCCGTAATCATCTTTTTTCACTGTCATGATATATTCATTTTGATTTAATACAGCCAGGATATATTTGCCTGTCGAAGAATCTACAGGAATTTCAGTGATTTTTTTCGTTGTAACATTTTTCAATTCAAGTTTGGCGGAAGCAGGTTCATTCTTCACCATATCTTTAATATTGCCGGTAACTAAATGAGCTGCTGCCGGCCGGGCTCCCTTGTAAAGTTCGAATGAATATATATCCCATCCCCCGGGACCATTGTATTTATTTGAAGCAAAATATCCGTAATGACCGTCGGTGCTTACCGTGAAGCCTACGTCATCGGCAGGAGTATTAATTGGATAACCTATATTAATTGGTTTCCCAAATTTTCCGTCCGGGCCTTTTTTAGAATAAAAGATATCATAGCCTCCTAAACCGGGCCAACCGGTAGAAGAGAAATACAAAGTTTGATCATCAGTATGAATATATGGCGTTTTTTCATTCCCCGAAGTATTAATGTTTGTGCCTAGATTTTGGGCAAGTGTCCAATTTCCGCTTGAATCTTTTGTCGACATATAAATATCATATCCTCCGTAACCCCCGGGCCTGTCGCTGATAAAGTACAATGTTTTGCCATCAGAAGAAATGGACGGCTGTGATTCCCAGCTATCATTCCTGTTTACCTTAGGTCCTAAATTCTTTATTTCTCCCCATATTCCGTTCTTTCTCTCCGATTCGCATATATCACAATTATAATATTGGGCCTTATTCAAATTAATTAATTCACAAAAAACGAAATATAAAGTATTATTATCAAGTGTTATCGTAGCGGCTCCCTGGTCATTATTGGTATTAAAAGGATACGGCATTTCCTTGCCCGAATCAAATTCTCCGTCATTACCGCGTTCACTATACATGAATCTTTCCAGATAACTTGCAGGAGGAGTTCCCGGAGGATCGTTCTTCGACTTTTCCTTTTTTACTTTCCTTACAAACAAAGCCATCTCATTATCAGGTGAAATTAATGGGAGGTATTCATCAAGCGGAGTTGAAATGTTTTTTACATATACGGGGTTAAATGGTACGGCCTTGCACGTAAGCTGCTTCATGGTCCTGGTATAATTAACAACGCTGTCGGCATGGTTGAAATCTTCAATTTTCTTAATTTTATCAGGATCTTTTATGAACTGGCTCATATAATAATTAGCAGAATCAAGTTTGTCCTCGCCAAGATAAATATCTCCCAGAACATAATAAACATAGAGGTCATAAGCAGGACAAAGCTCAATCACCTTTTTATAATAATGCTTTACACTTTTAATATAGCTTTTACCTGTATAATCACTCATGAAATTTTTCTTCAGAAATATTCTGCCAAGGGCATAATACGCATCCACATATCCGGGTTCTTCATCAATTGTTTCTTTAAACAATTTTATTGCTTCAGGTGTGTTCCCTGATTTCATTTCGCTTATTCCTTTATTGAATATTTTTTCTGCTTTCTTGTTATCTATTTTACATGGGCTTTCTTCATCCTGACTGGATGCAGTTTTATAAATAAACAGAAAGAAAATAGTAAGAGCGATAGAAACAAAACGAATTTTACTTAAAGAAAAGGTAAACAACATTCATTAATGATTTAAAGTTTTATTTCTCAACAAATGATCCATAATTACAATTGCTGCCATTGCTTCTACAACAGGTACTGCCCGCGGAACAACACAAATGTCGTGCCGACCTTTGATTTGAATTTTTGTTTCATTCCCGTCAACATCAACAGTCGGTTGAACTTTAGAAATGGATGAAACCGGTTTAAAAGCCACTTTAAAGAAAACATCTTCGCTGTTGCTTATGCCACCCTGTATCCCTCCTGAATGATTTGTGGCAAAAGCTATCTTGCCTTTCCTTGAAATAAATGTATCATTATGTTCAGAACCTTTCATAGCTGCCGAAGCAAATCCTTCTCCATATTCGAAACCTTTGGCAGCAGGTATGCTCAGCATGGCCTTAGCAAGATCGGCTTGCAGTTTATCAAATACAGGTTCTCCAATTCCGGCTGGTAATGATTGAATAAAACATGTTACAACGCCTCCGGTTGAATCGCCTTCTGTCTTTAATTGCTTTAATAACTTCTGCATTTTAGCGGAAGTCATCAAATCAGGGCAATACAGTGTGTCAGCATCAATTGAAGGAATATCAATATCATTATAGTTTTTCTTCAGAATGATATCCCCAATCTGAGAAGTGAAGGCCTTAACATGTACCTTATACTTCTTCAGGTATAATTTTGCAATAGCGCCGGCAACCACTCTTGCTGCTGTTTCGCGGGCCGACGACCTGCCACCGCCTTCATAATCCCTTATGCCATACTTTTGCAGGGAGGTGTAATCGACGTGGGAAGGACGGAACACTTTTTTCAATTCATCATAATCGGACGAATGCTGGTCTTTATTCTTTATGATATAAGCAATAGGTGCGCCGGTAGTGAAATCTTTATATATACCTGAAAGAAATTCCACCTTATCATCTTCTTTGCGTGCAGAAGCGAATTCGGAAGCTCCCGGTTTACGTCGGCTCATCTCTTTTGCAATAAACTTGTAATCTATTTTCAAACCGGAAGGGCAGCCGTCAATTACACCGCCAACTGCTACGCCATGCGATTCGCCGAAAGTGGTGAGCCTGAATATCTGTCCGAAAGTGTTGCCTGCCATATTTTACAAAAATAGAAAATATTTATAACAGCTGTAATGAAATCAATAACATAATATAAAAAACAAATCCAACCTTTTATGGTTGGATTCGCAATAAAGAAAGGAAAATCTTTAGTGGGATTATTCCACTACTATCTTTTTATTTACAGCTTCCCTGGATGTTAAAATTCGAAGGTTGTAGATGCCTTTTGCATAATCGGATATATTGATATCCTTGCTGAAAGCGCCATTCGAACAATTTACTTTCTGCAAATATACTATTTGTCCTGCCAGGTCAATAATTTCTAAAGTGGCATGATCTATCCCTTCAGCTATGAATGAAATATGCATTTCGTCTTTAGCAGGGTTAGGATATACTGCTAATTCCTTAATGGAATTGTATTCTTCCAATCCTGAAGTAGAAGAATAGGATGCCGACCAGCCGGGTGCGGTTACTGATGCGTCAGTGGTAAACATAACCAGCATCTGCCCGTTAGTTGAAGTAACTGCAGGTGGGATAGTATCGCCCGAAAATATGCCTAAAACATGACTGGCATTGTCTGTAATTTTTACATAATCGTTGGTCTTTTGCGTGTTAAAGCTCGAAAAATTAAGAGTAACAGTTGCTGCACCTGTAGGTTTTATCAACCACTTGCAATTGGTATTATTATCATAATTGCATGCTCCGCTACCGTTGCTGAATGAACCGGATGCTGCAGTTAATGTAGTTAAACTTGAACAAAATACAGGGAAAGTGGTTGTATACGAAATTTTCCACCCTGCTGCTGTCCCGCTTCCGTCAGAAACGAACTTTAAAAATACAGTCGGCGATGTTGAAGAAATTGCAGTGGGAAGAGCTGATCCCGTATCAATTCCGCAATAAGCATGCAATACCGGGGCTGAAGCATTGGAACCATTATAAACTATTAAAGAATCGCCCGGAGCAGTGCTGAAATTATTAAAGGTAAGGTTAATATGACCGCCGCAATAAGGATATATAAGCCAGCTGCAATTATCATTATTCTGGTAGTCTGTAGCAGGTCCGCTTCCGTCTTCAAAAGTGCCAACAGGGGAAGTTAATGTTTCCGTTGTACCGGAACAATAATATGGATAACCGCTTGGAGGATAAATATTGTAAATAATGGAATTATATTCATAAAAGTCCATTCCGGAAGGATTCAAATTATCGGTATAATAGTAACCATCCGATGAACCGCTCCATCCCCAGTTAAAATGGAAAAAATACCTTGAACCGTTAAATTGATAACCGTCGCAAACCCATGCATGTCCGCCTGCTGTAGGATCCTGACCTGAATATATCACCGCGTAATGCAAATTAAGCTGTGATGCAATAAGCGTATCCCACGCGGCCCATGTATAGCTGGATTTATTTGCGCTTGAAACAGCGGTATATTTAAAATAATTTTTAAAAGCGGTTACAGCAGAAGTCATTGCTGCACTTGATCCGCTTACGCCATAATCCATATTAACTGCAACACCGCAATGATAAATTAAGGTAGCTATAGCTGAATCAGTGCCAACACAACTATTGGTCATAGCGTTCCAGTTATAAGTAGTGGTTCCGAAGTTTGCTGAAAGCGTTCCGTAATTGATATATGAATCAGTGTGAGAACCCACTCCCTGTAAAGGGTACCTCCAGTAATACATTACTTGCGCCATTGATGTAGCTACACAACCTGTAACAACATGATGACAAATACTTGCGCTTGCTGATGTTGTATCTTTGGGGCATAAGGCATTGTAGCAACACCCCTGGTCCCATGTGCTTGAGCATAACGGACCAACAGTAACAGTTGATAAAATATTTTTTGAAGAA
>JBEKEO010000220.1:0-5203 GCA_050013795.1 Bacteroidales bacterium | reverse complement strand
TTGGTTTGCCACATCCTCGCATGCTGACGCGGGTTGGGAAAGAAAATAGCACATAAGCCGCCCCCGCCAAATTTTCCTTTGCCTGCCCACAAACAAGACAGGTTGTAAGTCAATAGTTTTAATCTTATGGACTACTGACTATTGCCTTAACCCGCTTCCACGACCTTAAACCTTATTCAACACATCAGTATTTCTACCGTTTTATCGTTTTAGCGCTTTTTTTTGCTCACAAAACAGCCAAAATGTACAATGGCTTTGAGAATTTTGTTATACTTTTGTTATTGCACTCGTCTAAGACGAGCGCGAACGAGGAAGGTATTGCTTAATTTCAATTAAATTATTATTTAAATTTTCCATATATGATTGGGATAGTTAAAGAAATTACAAATTCAGAAATTAATATATGTGTTAATGATAAAATTTATTCTTTACCTACTCGAATATATGATAAATATAATTTGATAATTAATACAACAATTAACGGTGATATTGAATTTGATAAAAAGAGGAATAAAGAATATTTTGAGCCAAAGCATCCAAGATATAATTTAGAAGAAACAATAGAATTTCCAATCAAAGAAATTAATATTAGAAATGGTAAGAACAAAATAAGTGTGATTGATTGCTTTGACAATATTATTTATGTTGACGGTTTAAAATGGCAAAAGAAAGAGTTATTTACAAAAAAAACCTTATTATGTAGAGTAATTGGATTTATGTATGGCAAACCATTTCTAAGAAATATAGATTATGCTCATCCTCAATTTGAAATTAATAAAGATTATGATTTTGAATTCTTAGGTATAGAAACGAAAATATTAAATAATGGCGGAAAATTTGACGTTATTAATTTAAAGGGAATTGATGGATGTATTCATGAAACACCGCTCTTAGCAAGTCAATTTGGCCATAAATTTAAACCTGACAAATTAAAATGTAGAATTGTTTCAATCAGCTCATACTTAAAACTCGAACAAAGAGACTTTATTGATCCTTACTTTGTTAAAATTGAAAATATTTTATTTGATGACGATTTAATAATTAATAAGTTTTTCTACAATTTAAAGGAATTTGTTAAAACTAATTCCAACATTTCTGAACTGTACAAACAATATGAATCAAATAGCTCATTATGGGCAATCACATATTGCAACAAAGTTTTACCTGAAATAATTTTTGATTATGTAAGTCGATTTGATTTTATAAATGCTATTTCAGCAATTGATTTATTAGTGAAAATTGAAAATTGGATTTTAAAAAGTGGTTTACTTGATAGTTTTAAAAAAGAAGAAACAAAAACAAAAATAAAAATTAAATCAGAAAGAATTGTTGAGAAATTTTTAAAAATGAGAATAGCCTTTGATCTTATTCAATCAAATAAATTTGATATTGAATCTCAAAGGGATATAAATGATAGAGTATTAATTACTGCATATTACTTAAGATACAATAAAAATGAATTAATTGATTTTACACAATTATTTAATTCATTAAAAGGTATTATAAAAGATACAAGTGCTTCCGCCATAGACTTGAATGAATTGAATATGTTGATAGGTTCAATTGAACATCAAAAGAGCTTCTTGAAAAAAGATGAATTAGAAACTGATTTTACGATTGGAAAATATAATCGAGTTCAATTTAACAAGATGTCCGATTTAGAACATTTTTTAAAATATATACTTTTTCAAGTTTATTTTTTAGATCTAATTGATGAGAAAGAAAGAAGAAGTCTTTATCTAAGTGAATTATATAAATACTTATCAATTTATTTTGAATCAGAAAATGAGAAAAAACAATGTTTAAAGTTATCATTTTATTTTAGTAATAATATAGATCCACTAGTTTCTTTAAAAGACGAGTATCTTATTTATTTGAATGACCTGAAATATATCTCTCAAGCAATTATCTGTGAATTAGGTATGTCAATCAAAGTACCCGATATTGAAGAATGGAAGGAAATTAAACGGGCCAAAGAAAATAAAATAGTTTTAAGAGTTCGACTTACTAAAAAAGAAAAGTATGGTTTTATTGGAGATTATAAAGGAATCAATTGTATTTTATCTAAAAGTTTCATTTTAACTAGCAAATTAATGCATTATGGTGAAATACCATGTGAAATGATATTAAGTGTTTATGTTGTAGAAACTTTTTACAATTTTAATACTATTCAGATAAAAGAATGCGATCCAAATCAACAAGAATATTATTTCGAAAATATTCTGACTGCTAAGATAAAGGTAGGTGATATAATAAAATCAAAAGTAAAAGCTATTAATAATTATGGTTTATTTCTTACAACATTTGCAGGTGAAGGGCTATTAGGAATTAACAACATTGCTGATTTGCATATTGATGTACCTCTAAGTGAAATTTTCGAAATTGGAGAAGAATTTTACGTATATATTTTAAATAAATCAATTGATAATAAAATTGAATTTAGCTTTAGACATCTACAAGGTACGACCTATGAAAAAGAATTTAATAAAATACTATTTAGAATTTTTGCTCCAGAAATATATAAATTTGAAAGAGAAGGAACATCAATAATTACTATTTCAGCAGAAATTAAAAAACGTTTATATATACAAGGCCATCTATTTGAGTACTTCTCAGATTTGCAATATGATTACGAAGGGAAAATGAAGTATTTGAAATTAGCAAAAATTTATTATTCTGCAATTCAAACAAGTCGATCATATTTTCTAAATACATACATTGGATATTTCGATATTCTGTCAGATATTGAAGATGCTTTATCACATAATTCAAAAAACGAAGTTGACTCAGTAATCAACAAATCAATGGAATTATATAAGCAACTTATTAAAAATACTGAATCAATTGAAAAATTTCCTTCTGTATACAGATTAATCTTTTTCCTTGATATATTACAACAGTTTAATAATATATCAATGGATTCATTCAAAATATTGACAAATTATTTATTTAAGGAGGAACCGGAAGAAGTTGTAAATTTAAAACGAATAGCTAAAATTGTTCTGTCAAATAATTTAATTCTATCAGAAAAAAATGATGATGACTTTATGTTAAAGAATTTGAGAATAGTTTATCAATATTTAAAAGATGGTATATTTGATTTATCTGATAACGAACATGAACGTAAACAAAGAGATCTTAAAGAAAGAATAGCCCAAATTCGATCCAAAATATCGAATGAAGAATCTGAAAAAGTTGAATTTAAATCATCTTTAATTAAACCTATATTAGATGCAAATCGCAACAAAAGGTTTATTGAATTACAAAATAATTCAGATTCAAAATCAAGGTCTGAAATTGAGAATTTGAAAGGTAATGTTGCAAAAAAGCGAATTATTCATAGTTCCATGAAAACATTAGTTGCATTTGCTAATTCTAAGGGAGGAGAACTATTTATAGGTATAAATGATGATGGAGAATTCCTTGGATTGAGTAACGATTACGAAGAAATTGGAACGCAAAGTAGAGATGAGTTAGGATTGAAACTAGATGAATTTATTAATACATATATTGGAAATTCTTTCTTTGGATTAATTACAATAAAATTTGAATCTATTGAAAAAAAGGATATTTTAGTAATTACAGTTAATGAATCAGAAAAAGAAGTTTTTTTAGTAAAAGATGAAAATGGAAATAGGTGTTCGGATTTTTATATAAGACGACATTCCTCTTCTGTAAGACTTGATGGAAAAGAGCTTATAGATTATTTTAAATGGAGATTTAATAATAGTAATACCACTTGATGTCGCTCGTTAAGTTTCGCGCTCGCCCCCAGTTCGCGCTCGTCTCCGGACGAGTGCAACAAAACGAAGTATCGTTTGTCGTAGTCTGCAAAACGGCATCAGTAAATTGCAACAAATAAGCTTGTAAAAAATAATTAAACAATTAAAAAGTATAAGTTGTGAAAAAAAATAATAGATGTAGTGCTTATTATAGCTATTTCGTCAGTTGCTGCCGCTGCCTGCTGCTTACTTCACCAATTCTATTTTCTATAAAAGGGTTTCATTAAGAAGCGTTTTTTAATTGCCTTTCAATTGTGTGAATGATATTATCTCCCTTAATTTTATTTATAATCCCTATTCTTAACCTCAAGCTAATGAGCCATTGCATCATTAAATTAATCACTTCTTAATCCATTCTTAATTTCTTCTTAATATAGGATTTTTTATTTGATTATAATTTTGTTTTTGAAGTAAAGGATAAAAAAGGAAAAGAGAAAATAAGCATGAAGCTCTTTATCAAATACATGGTGTCTCTTCGCTGCAAAAGGGTGGTGAAATCTGAATTAAAGAAACTGGGGCTTCATTATACTTCTGTAGAATTGGGTGAAGCTGAAATAACGGAAAATATTACTGCTGAACAAAGGGAAGAATTAAAAAAAGGCTTGAACTGCTCCGGGCTTGAATTAATGGACGATACTAAAGCCATACTGATTGAGAAAATAAAAACCACTATATTGGAGTTGGTACATTATTCCGACGACGAACCTATCAAAGTAAATTTTTCCGAATACCTTGCTAAAAAATTAAATTACAATTATACATATCTCGCTAATATTTTTTCGGAAGCAACCGGCATTACTATTGAACATTTCATTATCACCCACAAAATTGAACGGGCTAAAGAACTGATAATCTACAATGAACTTAATATATCAGAGATAGCCTACAGGCTAAATTTCAGCAGCGTAGCCCATTTATCAAACCAGTTCAAAAAAGTTACAGGACTAACACCTACCTTCTTCAAACAACTAAAAGACAAAAGGCGTAATACGCTTGATAACCTGTCTGCCTGAACGCAGGTGTGTGAATGATGTAACTTTTATCTTCTTTTGTGTAATACCCGCGTTATTATATCTCCCGACCTTTGTAGTGTGATAACTTATTCACATCATTTCCGCATTTGCGGAGATTTAAAAAAACATAACATCATGAAAAAGTCAATTATTATATCGTTATTCTTCCTCTCGGTATTAAGTTCTAATATCTATGCACAGGAAGTAACTCCTTCTGAAAATCACGGGAAAACACTTAATATAGGTATTGGAGATGGAGGGTATTCAGGATATTACAAGTATGTTGGGCATTCCATGCCTGTTTTTCATATCGATTATGAATATACAGTGGCGAGGAATTTCACATTAGCTCCTTTTATCAGTTATTATACTTACACTAATAATTATTACTGGGGTATAGAGTGTATT
>JBEKEO010000219.1:0-5216 GCA_050013795.1 Bacteroidales bacterium | reverse complement strand
GGACCGACAGATTAAGCAATCCGCGCATGATTGAACCATCATAGGATTTGAATTTAAAGAGCTGATATTTCTTAATGTCTTCAAAGAAATAGGTACGTGTAATAAAAAACACCGTAGTAACCATTTCAGCAATGGCAGAAGCAAAGCCTGCACCGGCAATGCCCATTTCAGGGAAGCCTGCATTGCCAAATATCAAAAGGTAATCGAGAACAAAGTTTGTGATAGCAGTAATAATAGTACTGTATGTCAACATGCGTGTTTTCACCGTTCCCACATAGAAGGAAGTGAACACGATATTTATTAAAGCGAAGAATATCCCCCACGAACGGTATTTCAGGAATTGTATAGTGCCTGCATAAACATTTTTCGATTTGATAAAGACATGAAGAATATCCGGAGCAAGGAAAAACAGTATGATGAATAAAAGCACTGCCAGTATAATAAAGAAATAAAAGGCATGATCGGCTATTCTACCAATCATTGAGAATGATTTCTCCCCGTTCCTTCTTCCAATTAGTATCTGCGTGCCCGTACCGAAACCTATTCCCAATACCACTATAGCGAAATAGAACAATCCCCCCAAAGCGCCTGCTCCCAATGCCACCTCACCTACCCTTCCAAGGAAAGCTGTATCAATGGCAACCATTACATTTTGTGCAATGAGGCCTATCATTATTGGAAACGAAACTTTCCAGATGTAGCTATATGTTACGTTGGAGTTCAAATCGAGTATTCAAAATAAAAGGTGATTATTCAACAAAAAGTACTAATCCTTTAAGGTATTCACCTTCGGGGTGAAAGGCGCTTATAGGGTGATCGGAAGGTTGCGACAACTGGTGAATGATCTTTACATTCCTGCCTGAAAGAATTGCAGCAGATGCCACGGTGGAATAAAAATGAAATTTATCCACCACCTGAGAACAGGAGAAAGTAAAGATAAACCCGCCTTTTTTAATTTGTTTTATCGCCTGCAAATTGATCCGTTTATATCCCTGCACGGCATTATGCATGGCATCGTGATGCTTTGCAAAAGCAGGAGGATCGAGGATGATAACATCGTATTTCCCTTCAATCTCTTTCAGGTAATCGATGGCATCCGCCTGGATCGACTGGTGCTTTGCCGCATCAAGGCTACTGATAAGTATATTTTTATCAGTAAGCTCTAATGCTTTTTTCGAACTATCCACTGAATGAACTTCAGCAGCGCCGGCTTTTAAGGCATAAACAGAAAAACCGCCCGTATAACAAAAAGTGTTAAGCACTGTTTTGCTATATACATACTTTTCAAGCAGTTTGCGGTTCTCGCGCTGATCGACAAAGAAACCTGTCTTTTGACCGGCTTCCCAATCAACGATGAATTTATGGCCATACTCCAAAACCTCGTTCGTTTCAGCCTTACCAAACAGGTATCCGTCCTTTTGGTTCAAATTAACCGATTTGGGAAGGGTTTCGGAACTCTTATCATACACCGCTTTCAGCTTATCGCCGTATATATCTTTCAATGCATTCACAAGATGTTCCCTAATAAAGTGCATGCCAATGGAATGCGTTTGCATTACTATGGTTCCGTTGTAATAGTCGATAATTAAACCGGGCAGACCGTCGCCTTCGGCATGAACAAGTCGGTAAACATTGGTTTCGGGGTTATCGGTAAGTCCCAGTTCTTTCCTGTATTTATAGGCTTTTACAAGCTTACTTTTCCAGAATTCATAATCAGGCTTTACCTGCTGAAAGGAGAAAACCCTCACGGTGATGGAACTTGCCTGGTAATGGCCTGTGCCAAGATATTCGTTGTGGTTGGAATATACTTCCACTACATCGCCTTCCTGAGGTTCTCCATCCATTTTCTTGATAGCGCCGGAAAACACCCAGGGGTGAAAACGCCTTACGGCTTCATCTTTGCCTGATTTTAAGATAACTTTTGTAAACGTAGTCATAGCTTTTATTTAGAGGGTAAAAGTAGTTAAAGTTTTGGGAGTTTGAAGTTGAGAGTTGTGAGTAATGAGTGAAAAGTAGGCAGTCTGCCTGGCGGCATGGTATGGGAGCAAATTGATTTTCAACACATCTGCCAACTGGCGGAGAAATGAGGAATCAAAAAAAACGACAAAATACTATTCTGTGTAACATGACTCATAATTTTTATATCATACATTTTATGAAACATTAACAATACATTCTTAATAATTAACAATTCAGAAACATTTTTCGTAGAGGCCTGCTAAAGCCAAAATCATCTGTTGTTTGAAAAGGGATTTAATGAATATTCAAGGATTGCCAGAAAGCTATTTCCTCAAAACAATTGGAATTCCATTATTATGTTAAACCATTGTTAAGATTTATTAATTCACCATTTCCTTTCGTATCTTTGTATTCAGATTTAAGAATAGTATGTTTCAAAAAGCTTTAAAATATTTTTTTCTTTTATTTATAGCAACGGTTTTTCTTGCTACCAGCAGCGGATTTGTGTTGTACACAAGTCAATGCCACTGTAAGGAAAAACAGGAAAATACTGTTACGAAAGAAAAGTCATGCTGTCAGGCAAACAAGCAGTTAGCAGAAAGTAAGTCTTGCTGTCAACCTACAACATCCTGTGCAAAACATGAAAAGAATTCAAATTGCAACCGTTGTAATGGAGAGAAGATATTCGTCAAGCTTCCTGTTGCCGGAAGTGTTTTGTTACAAGGCCTTTTAAAGAATCATGTAGCACCTTATTATTTTAATATTGCTCAACGTGTTGCATACACTAAAACTTCTTTACAAATCTATTTACCCGAAACAATAAAACCACCGGGTAATTATTCCAAACGCTTATACTCTCTTAATTCTTCATTTCTTATCTGATTCGCTTCCTTTAAAGCTTACGTGCTTTTCTATTAATTAATTTAAAGGAAGTTGAAATGAAATTTCTATTAATAGTATTAATAGTTTCATTTTCCGATTTTGTGTTCGCACAGAATCTTCATGGAACTATCAAAGAGTTTGACAAAAACAAAAAGCTTACTCCGCTGCCCGGTGCAAGTGTGAGGTGGGCCGGTACTAACTATGGCGCTATCACGGATATGAACGGAGAATTTCTTCTGAAGAAAGTTACAGATGCTGATAATAAAATGATAGTAAGTTATGTGGGTTACAAAACGGATACCATTAATATTGCAAAGAATCAGGCAGAAATAAAGATAATACTTACTTCCAGCGCAGAGCTGAAAGAAGTGGTTATTAAAAGCGACCTTGACGGAGCATATATATCAAAGATAAAACCGCTATATACTACCAACATTACAGGAGCAGGTCTCCAGAAAGCAGCATGTTGCAACCTTGCAGAAAGTTTTCAGAACAGCGCGACGGTTGATATTAATTATTCCGATGCTGTTACAGGGGCAAAGCAAATTCAGATGTTGGGATTGTCGGGGATATACAGCCAGGTGCTAATTGAGAATGTTCCTGCTATTCGTGGTATTGCAACAACTTACGGACTAGGATATGTGCCGGGTTCATGGATGGAATCCATACAGGTATCAAAAGGCGCATCTTCTGTTGTTAATGGCTATGAATCCATCACAGGGCAGATCAACGTTGAATACAAGAAGCCTGATGATAACCATGATAAATTATTTCTGAATATTTATGGAAATGATGACGGCCGGTATGAACTGAATGCAAACACAAAGATAAAGCTCAATGACCGCTTATCTACTATGTTCCTGCTTCATGGTGAAGACCAAGACAAGAAGATTGATATGAATCATGATGGCTTTATGGATATGCCTCTTATGACGCAGGTGAATTTTGCTAACCGCTGGGATTATATAGTGCCCGGAAAATTCACATCAAGAACGATGATAAGTGTGCTTGATGAAAACCGGCTTGCAGGACAAATGAATGTACCCAAGAATCCTGAATATGGCGATACTTCTAATTATAATATCAATGTAAGCACGAAGCGTTACCAGTTTTACACCAAGAATGGATTCATGTTTCCTTCGAAGCCGGGAACAAGTATTGGCACTATTATTTCAGGAACTTATCATGGACAGAATTCTATTTATGGCTTGAATAAATATGATGCAACTGAAAAAAGCTTTTATGCCAATCTTCTTTATGAAAACAATATCTTCAATCCGAATAATAAATTAACATCGGGTGCAAGCTTCTTGATGGATGAGGATAATGAGCATTTTGAAGACAAGGAACATCCTATGGATACGCTGATGAACAGGAAGGAATATATACCCGGAGTTTTTTCGCAATATACACTCAACATTGGTGAGGTATTTACAGGTATTGTGGGAATACGTGCCGATTATAACAGTCAGTATGGTTGGTTTGTAACGCCACGTTTGCATTTACGTTATAATATTGGCAAGCATACAACATTACGTGCTTCTGCTGGGAAAGGATACAGGGTAGCGAATGTACTGCCTGAAAATTCTTTTGTTCTGGCAAGTTCGCGTAAGCTTGTTTTTGATGAGAAGCTTAAACCCGAACAAGCCTGGAATTATGGCATAAGCGGTGTGCAGGACATGAAGATATTCAAACGTGATGCTTCTTTGAGCGTGGATTTTTTCCGTACCGACTTTATCAACCAGATTATTGTTGATATGGACCGCAACCCATCAGAAGTATTCTTTTACAACCTTAACGGGAGGTCTTATTCAAATAGCGCACAGGCTGAATTTACTTTCCAGCCTTTGAAGCGTTTGGATGTTACTTCCGCTTTTCGCTATAACGATGTAAAGACTACCATCGACGGGCAATTTATGGATAAGCCTTTTGCAAGCCGGTATAAAGCGCTGCTTACTTTATCGTATGCAACGAACAAAAAGAACTGGCAGTTCGATTTCACCACGGAGTTAGTTGGAAACAGCAGGCTTCCATATACAGGCGACAATCCTGTGCAATACCAGCGTCCGTCGGAAAGTCCGGCATATACTTTGCTGTATGCACAGGTTACAAGGCGGTTTAAATTATGGGAAATTTACGTTGGTGGCGAAAATCTTACTAATTTTACGCAGAAATATCCTGTCATCGGGGCTAACGATCCTTTCGGAAGCCACTTTGATACCTCAATAGTATGGGGGCCTATACTAGGCAGGATGGTTTATGCGGGAATAAGGGTGATTTTAAAAGATTGATCAGTACAAAATTCAATTGAAATGAAAACAGAAATAATTAAAGTTAAGAATATTCATTGCGGAGGATGCAAAAGGAACATAGAA
>JBEKEO010000218.1:0-5297 GCA_050013795.1 Bacteroidales bacterium | reverse complement strand
ATATCCCTGCTCATAAAACACTGCCCCTATATTTTTAAGCAGTATAGCCACGCGGTTGCTGTCATTCGTTTCCTGTGCAACCGTTAAAGAGTTAGAATAATATTCAATGGCTTTTTTATAGTTATGCTGTGAATAGAACAGGAAGCCAATATTTGCAAGAGTAATTTCGTTGCCTCTTGCATTATCTATCTGAACAAATATATCGTTGGCTTTAAGGTAATAAACTAGCGCCTGGCTGCTTTTGCCAATATTGAAATAATATAATCCTATATTATTAAAAGAAGATGCTTGTCCTTTTAAAAAGTTTATTTTCTCAGATAAATCAAGGGCTTGCTTTGCATACTTGAATGCAGTTGCATGATCATTATCCTGGTAAACTTTGAAAATGTCGTTCAATAAATTTACCCTTGAAGTATCTTCAGTTGTAGATTTCAACAATCTTAGAAGACTGTCGACTTTATTCTGCTGGGAAAAAGAATGGGAACATACTAGAAATAGGGTGAGTGAAAAACAAAATGTTTTTTTTAGTAAACCAATAAAAAGCTTTCTTATTTGAATCATAATCTTTGAAAAGGTTGATTATCTTCCTGAAAAACCATTTTACCTTTCTTAATACCCTCAACAAAATACATGTCAATATCCTGTTTGTTTTTGGCAGGGATTTTTCCCCTGTATGTGCAATCAAAGAAATCCTTGATATGTTCATATGTGCTGCCTGAAATATTTATTTTCCCTACCTCTCCCGATGATTCCATCCTGCTTGCAGTATTCACAGAATCGCCCCATATATCGTAAGCAAATTTCTTTTTGCCAACCACGCCTGCAATGATATCCCCTGTATGAATACCAATACGGATTTCCCAAAGAGGTTGATTCCATTTCAATTTCTCTTCATTGCATTCATTAACAAATTTAAGTATTTCAAGTGCTGCAAGTATTGTTTTCTTTGGGTTGCTAATATCCTGTGAATGTAATCCTCCGGCACACATATATGAGTCGCCGATGGTTTTTATTTTTTCCAGATTATATTTCCCTGTAATATCATCAAATTGTATGAAAAAATTATTAAGTTCACTAACCAATTCAACAGGTGTTAGCTTTTCAGTGATTTTTGTAAAACCAACAAAATCGGTAAACATAATAGATACATTTTCGTAATGCCTTACGGTAGCATATCCTTTATGTTTTAGTTCTTCAGCAGTCTCAATAGGAAGAATGTTTTGAAGCAGAACTTCCGACTTTTGTTTTTCTTTTTCCAATTCGGTCCTGCTTTGCGTGATCTGTTCCTTTTGCAAAGTGATTTCTTTATTCTGAGTCTGTAAAATCTGTTTTGCTTTTTTATTATTTCTGTATGCCTTATATGTCACTAAAGTCAGTATGATAATAAGAACAAGAATGCCAATGATTGAATATATAATTATTGATCCTCTACTTATTTTCAGCGACTGTACTTCCGATTCTTTTTTTAACAATTTAATTTCTTTTTCCTTTTTTTCAGTTTCGTAAGTTGTCTGCATTTCTGCAATTTGCTTAGCACTTTCGTCATTATAAATACTATCTTTAATATTGGAATATTTTTTTTGATAATTTAAGGCTTCTTTGATATTCCCCATTTTTTCATACACCTTTGATATTTCCTGATAATTTACCTTAAGCAGTTCTTTCAATCCATGTTCTTCGGCAATACTTATACTTTGCTGATAACTGATAAGAGCATTTGAATAATTATTCTGTTCATAGTAAATATCACCAACCAACCCCAGTGCATTTGCCTGGGCATTTTTGTCTTTCAGTTCAATATTTAATTTATCTGCTTTTAAATAATACTCCAGGGCTTTCGAATAATCTTTTTGTGCATGATAATAATCCCCAAGATTCAATAAACTAGTTGACATTCCATCTGCATCATCAATCTCCGTATATATCTTAAGGGCAAGTAATAAATTATCGATAGCTTTTTTATTATCCTTCAGTTTCGTATATAAGGTTCCAATATTAGACAAGGTTCCCGCAAAACCCTTTTTATCGCCAATTTCATTTAACAGTGCTAATGATTTGAAATAATATTCAAGTGATTTTTGATAGCTTTTCTGTGTTTCATAAATCAATCCTATATTTCCGTAAACATAAGCTATCTCTTTTTTATTATGCATGCTTTCGCTGATCTTCAAAGCCTTCAAAAAGAGATCCAAAGCTTGCGAATAATCTCCCTGATAGTAATATATAAGTCCAATATTAGAAAGCAGTTTAAGAACACGACTGCTATCTGACATTTCTCTTGCAACCGCCATGGATAGGAAATAATAATCAATTGCTTTTTTAAAGTTGTTTTGCGAAGAGAAAAGATAACCGATATTTGCCAGCACAATAGCTTTACCACGTTTGTATTCTATTTGCGAAAAGATATCATTTGCTTTTAAATAATATTCTAATGCAATACTACTTTTCCCGTTATTGAAATAATAAAAACCAATATTGTTAAGTGAAGAACCTATTCCCCTTTGAAATCCTGATGATTCGGCAAGTGCTAATGCTTTTTCAGCATAGGCGAATGCGGTATCCCAATCAGAAAACTGGTATTGTCTGTACAGATCATTAAGAATATTTACGCGGGAAGTATCTTCTTTTTCGTTTACTAGAACTTTGAGTAAACTATCAATTTTGTTGGTTTGGGAATAAGAAAAGCTCAGAAATAAAATAAAAAATAATAATATAAACAAACGTTTTATCATTTCATTAACTCTATAAATTAAAACCGATCAAATCTTTAAGTTCTGCTAAATGTTCTTTCATTTTCTGTAGGCGCAGTTTAATAGCAGATTTAGTATAATACTCGTGTTGTTCAAGAAAATAGATTTCCTGTATATACCATTCTTTTAATGATGTGGGAATCTCATTTTCATTCCATTCTCGTAATAAACGAATGCCAATCATATAAAAATCATCCCTTCCAAGATAATCCAGATCAGCATCACATAATATTTTTTCAAAAATATTTTTAGGCTTTCGAGGAATTTCTGTGCTTAAAATTAGTTTGCTTATTCGTTCAATATGTCTCAGAGAATATCCAAATTCCGGTAAAGTTTCACAAACAATCTGTATAGAAGCAACTTCATTATTGAAGTATTGTACAATGTAACCACTATCATGAAAAAGTGCAGCAGTTTTAAGAATTATCAAATCTTCTTTATTTCTGATTTTCTCCATTGAGCTATAAGTCTCAACAGCTTTTAAGACATCAAGAGTATGATCAATAGTATGATAATAAAGATTATTAGGAAGTTCTTTGATTATCTTAGATATGATATATTTTTCAGTGCCTTTATAATCCATGTGAGGTAAATTATTTATATTTTAGGGTTTCATACAATTCCCAGAATTTCTGATTTGGCATTTTACCTTCTTCATCAACTGATAATTCTTTTTTTATTTTTTCTACAAAATTCATATCAATTTCGCCTTTATGTTTCACAGGAATCTTTCCTCTGTATGTGCAATCAAAGAAATCTTTTACCAGTTTATAAGTTACGCCGGAAATATTTATTTGGTTGGGTAAGCTTGTTTGTTCAAGTCGGCTTGCAGTATTAACCGTATCTCCCCAGATATCATAAGCAAATTTTTTCTTTCCAACTACACCTGAAATAATAGGTCCTGTATGAATTCCAATCCTTATCTTCCATAAGGTATGTCCTTTTGCTGCCTGTTCTTTTTTTAACCTGCTGATAAAATCACGTATTTCAAATGCTGCCAAAACCATATCAACCGGGTTTGTTTTGTTCTTCATAGGTATGCCTCCAGCACACATGTATGAGTCACCTATAGTTTTTATTTTCTCAATATTATGTCGTGTACAAACGTCATCAAAGAATATAAAACATCTATTTAGCTCGGAAATTAGTTCCTGAGGTTCCATTTGTTGTGCTATAACAGTAAAATCTTTAAAATCGGAAAACATTACTGTAACCTGTTCGAAAGATTTTGTTTTAGCATTCCCGTTAGTTTTTAATTCATCTGCAATTTTAAATGGAAGAATATTCAACAGCAGCTTATCAGCTTTTTCCTTCTCTTTTTCAAGTTCTTTTTTTTGTTTATTAAGATCATTAGTTCGGTCTTTAATAACCTCTTCAAGCCTGAGTTTAGCTTCCCGAAGTCTTCTGTTGCTGAATTGAATTGCTAAATAGATGATAAATGCAAAAGCGATTACATAAATAAAATAGGCAAACCATGTTCTGTACCATGGTGAAAGTATTTTAAATTCATATATAGCTTCTGAGCTTTCCGTATCGAAAATATTTTTTGCAATCACATGAAACTTATAAGTTCCAGGAGGAAGGTTTGTATATTCTTTTTTAGTTTCATTGGCCCACCCTGACCACTTTTTATCAAAACCTTCAAGATAAACCTTATAATATTTTGATTTTTCGTCATAATAACTAGGCGCAGCATATTCAAATGTAATGCTATTAAATGCATATGAAATCTCAGACTTGAGTTCTTCGGGTTGACTAAGCGAGTGCCCGATATATTCACCACTGTCGCTTACCTCATGATAATAAACACCTCCAAAAAGCACAGAGTCCCTTTCAAGAATAACTTTTCTGATAAGTGCATGAAATTCCATATTATAACCATACTTAATATTTCCGTCATACCTGATAAGCCCATCGTCACCGCCAAACCAAGTAACATTTGATGTTTCAGGATAAATAGAGTAAACTTCGGTTTGGGGCATAGTTTTGAAAGGAATCGTTTTTAAGGCATATAAGTTATCTTTGTTTCGGATAGCTTCTAATATAATCTTTTGTTTTGTGAATTTATTTATGATCTGTAACCATACATTTCCTTTTTTATCTTCTGTCAACATATTGATATAAAATGTTTTTTCCAGGAAACCAAAGGATATGCTTTTATCTTTAATAAATGTAACGCCAGAAGTTTTATTACCGTTATTTTTTTCAACAGGAAGAAATATTCCATCTTCGGAAACAAAAAGAAGCTTATCTCTGAATTTATATATTGAAATATCATTGGATGGAAGACCGTCAGCAGCATCATATTTAGAGATAGTATAATCTTGATTTCTGATTGTAGAAAGTGTATTTTTTTTATTGGTCAACTTTCCAAATATAAACCTATAAACACCAGCATACTCGGTTGCTATCCATAGCTTGCCTGTTTTGTCTTCACCAATTCCAGAAACTTTGTCGTTAAGTCCTTTAAGCTTTCCTTCATTTCTGAATGTCAATTCATCTCCGGAATAACCAATTGAAAGACAATACATGCCTTCATCGGTTCCT
>JBEKEO010000217.1:0-5335 GCA_050013795.1 Bacteroidales bacterium | reverse complement strand
GCCTGCCATACATTTGGTGTGAAAATAAATGATGTCCCAGTTTTAAATTTTGGCGACCTATCTGTAATGAGCTTTCATGCCACAAAAGTTTACACCACATTTGAAGGAGGGGCTATAATTTGTCATGATGAAGCCACTAAAAATAGAATAGATAATTTGAAAAATTTCGGTTTTATAAATGAAACTACAGTTGTTTCACCGGGAATTAATGCAAAAATGAATGAAGTGCAGGCTGCAATGGGATTATTACAACTGAAATACATTGACAATGCTATAGAAAAACGAAAAAGAATTACAGAAATATACAGGAAAGGATTAAAAAACATTGAAGGAATAACATTCATGTATGATATACCTGGTGTAAAACACTGTTATTCCTATTTCCCTATACTAATTGACAAAGAGAAATATGGAAAATCAAGAGACGAGGTTTATGAAATGTTAAAAGAACATAATGTATTTGGAAGACGTTATTTTTATCCATTGATTAGCCAATTTCCAATTTATAAAGGATTGGAATCTTCTCAACCTGGCAAAATGAAGATAGCAGAAAATATTACAGAACAAGTAATTTGTTTGCCGATTTACCCGGAACTTGATTCTGATAATATAAATAAGATATGCGGTATTATAAAAATGATTTAACTTTATGAAAATCGCTATAATGCAACCATATTTCCTGCCTTACATTGGCTATTTTCAGTTAATAAATGCAGTAGATAAATTTGTAATATATGATGATGTTAACTTTATAAAAGGCGGATGGATTAATAGAAACAGGATATTAAATAATGGAAAGGTTTTGATGATAAGTGTTCCTTTGATAGGAGCTAGTTCTTTTAAAAAAATAAACGAAATAGAAATAGCGAAAAATAAAGAAAAGATATTGTCTACTATAACACATTCATATAGAAAAGCGCCTTACTATGATGAAGTATATCCATTAATTTTTGAACTAATAAATTATGACGAGGATAATCTTGCGCGTTTTGTATCAAATAGTATTATTAAGATTTCTAAATATCTTGAAATAGAAACTGGTTTTATTTTATCTTCCGAAATAAAAAAAGATAATGAATTAAAAGCCCAGGAAAAAGTTCTGGCAATATGTAAATTATTAGATGCTTCAAAATATTATAATGCTTTTGGCGGACAGGAATTGTATAATATAGAAGATTTTGCTGATAAAAATATTGAATTAAAATTTATAAAATCACAGCTAGTCCCATATAAACAATTTAACAATGAGTTTGTGCCATGGCTTTCAATTGTTGATATAATGATGTTTAATACTAAAGATGAAATTAAAGAAATGTTAAATCAATACGAATTAGTATGAATTCGATTGGCGGATACTTTGAACTTGAACTTCGCAAAGGGGAAGAATTTCATCCCAATGCCATTGCTTTAAATACTGGAAGAAATGCATTAGAATTAATTTTAATGGTAAAGAAATATAAAAAGGTTTATATCCCATTTTATACCTGCGATGTTATTCTTGAACCATTAAAAAAAACTAAAAATCAATACGAATTTTATAATGTTGATAAAAACTTTGAGCCGATATTTGATTATAATATAATTAAAGGAGATGAAGGATTTTTATATACCAATTATTTTGGCTTAAAGGATATTTTTATAACAGAATTAGCAAAAATTTGTAAAAATATAATTATTGATAATTCCCAAGCATTTTTTTCATTACCTGTAAAAGGTGTGCCTACATTTTATTCATGTCGTAAATTTTTTGGCGTACCTGATGGCGCTTACCTTTATCTTGATGGGGTTCCTGAATTAGATTCACTTTTAGATCACTCCGAAAACAGATTTGCTCATTTATTTAAAAGAATTGAATACGGAGCAGAAGAAGGATATAATGATTTCAAAAATAATGATAATAGTTTTATCGGTCAGCCTATTAAACAAATGTCGAAACTTACCAAAGCATTGCTTTGTAATATTGATTATGAATTTGTGAAAGAAAAAAGAATAGCAAACTTTTTATTTCTGCATAAAAAACTCTTAAAATACAATGAACTTGAAATAAATATTTGCAAAGAATCTGTTCCAATGGTTTACCCCTTTCTAATTAACAAAACTGGTTTAAAACAAAGGCTTATCGAGAATAAAATATTTGTTGCATCATATTGGTCAAATGTATTAAAATGGTCTAATAAAAATAGTATTGAATATAAATATTCATCTGAGATTATTTTTTTGCCAATTGATCAGAGATATAATATTACAGGCATGAAACGAATTTATAAAACGATACAAGAATATGTTTAAAATAGAAATACGTCCTTTAAAGATTGAGGATGCCAAAATTTCATATAAATGGCGAAATGATCCTGAAATATGGAAATATACGGGTAATCGTCCAAATAAAATAATTACTCTTAAAATTGAAAAAGACTGGATTAAAAATGCTATACAAGATAAATCTACTCGCAGATTTGCCATTATTGTAAATGATATTTATATTGGAAATGTTCAATTAACTAATATCATTGAAAATGAAACTGGACAAATACATATTTTTATTGGTAATAAAATATACTGGGGTAAAGGCATTGCAACTAAAGCAATAATTTTAATTGTTAAATATGCTACGGAAATACTAAAATTACATGAATTATATGCATTTATTAATGCCAATAATATTCCTTCAATTAAAGCTTTTGAAAAAAATGGTTTTGTAAGATTAACGGATGAAGTTAAAATGGTGAAGAAATTAATATAATAACAATAACTATTAATTAATATTCAAGCTAATCTATTTATGACGAAGAAACTGGTACTTTTAAAAAAAGATATTGGGATAAAATTATTGTTGGTGTTACAAAACAAGATTACTTTGAACTCTTACAAAATAATAGATACTGGGATTTAAAAATCCGGATGTTTGTATTGCTATGTTGGCATACAATCCTTCAGCTTATATTGCGCAGGCAATAGAAAGTGTATTGATGTAAATTTGCCATAGGTTAACTATTGAAATTCCAGCAAAAATTATTAAAGAAAGAGAATTATTAAGCTTCATTAAATTACATATTAAATGAATTTAGCACCTATACTTGTTTCAGTATATAATAGGAAACAACATTTTATTAACTGCATTGAAGCACTTAAAAATAATAGACTTGCATCAGAATCAATTTTATATGTTGTTTCTGATGCAGCTTCCACGATTGAAGATGAAAATGAGATTCAAGATATTAGAAAATATATAGTTTCAATAGAAGGTTTTAAAGAAGTTAGACCAATATTCAGAGAAAAAAATTATGGTGCACCTGAATCAATATTTCAAGCATTTGATTTAATAATAAATAAATTTGGTCGTATTATTGCTTTGGAAGATGACGTTATAACATCGATTAATTTTTTGGAGTATATGAATGGCGCATTGAATGCTTATGCAAATGATGACCGAATTATTACGATTACTGGTTGGGCTCCACCCTTTAAAATTCCATGGTTTTATAAAAAAAATGTATGGGTAAACCGTAGGCATTGTGCATGGGGTTTTGCTACATGGAATAATAAATGGCGTGAAATAAATTTCAATGAGTTTGATCGCTATTCCGAATTAATCAAAAATAAAAAGAATTTAAAGAAATATGCTGAAGATGGTGAAGATTTAGTTTACATTTTGAAAAGTGATTCTTTTGGAGAATTTGATGCACCAGATATTCGTATCTGTTATCATCAATATCTATATGGTAAGTTGACTTTATATCCAGTAATTTCAAAAACTCATAATATTGGTTTTGATGGTAGTGGCTTGAGATGCGGAATTTCTAACAAATATAATGTGAAATTAGATGATGGAAAAAGTAAGATGAAGTTCCCTAAAAAAATTGATGAATGTTTTTTATTAAAACTCATTGCCAAGAGTTTTTATGATGATAAATCAATTTTTGAAATAGCTTTTCCTATCTTAAATCGAATTTGGAAAATGAAATTACACATCAGACACATCAATCGCATCCTCAGGCATTTTAATATTCAAGTGCAAAGAATTCTCCCACCCGACACTGAAAAGGAATTTTTTTTGCATTTAAGTGATGAATTAAAATCACGTCAATTTTTTTTGAATTATTATGGAATAAATTTATTATTGGACGTTGGCGCTAACATAGGTCAATATTCTACCTTAATGCGACGTATTGGTTATAAAGGGGAAATTATTTCATTTGAACCATTAAAATCAGCATATTCAGAATTAAAGAAAAAAACAGAATTAGATGATAAGTGGCAATGTGAAAATTTTGCCCTGGGTAATAAGGAAGAACAAGCTATCATTCATATTTCAGGCAATTCATACAGTAGCTCGCTGTTAGAAATTCTACCTTTACATATTGAATATGATAAAGATTCTCAATATGTAGCTAACGAAACAATTCAAATCAAAAAGTTGGATGATGTTTTTCAAAACTATTATCAACCTGGTGAAGTGGTAATGCTTAAAATAGATACTCAAGGATATGAAAAAAATGTGTTAGAAGGAGCAAAACAATCACTCATTAACATTACTTTATTACAATTAGAAATTTCTATTGAACCATTGTATGATAAGGAAGTGTTATTTTTAGAAATGATAAATTACTTAAATGAAATAGGGTTTGAATTATTTACATTGGAAAATGGGATTAGAAATCCCAAAAGCGGGAAATTATTACAAGTGGATGGTATTTTTGTGAACAAGAATAAATCAAATAAGTGATGGATAACCTACCCAAAATATCTGTTGTTACTCCTTCTTATAATCAAGGGCAGTTTTTGGAACAAACTATTTTATCAGTTTTAGGACAAAATTATCCTAATCTTGAGTATATTATTATTGATGGTGGAAGTACTGATAATAGTGTAGAAATCATTAAAAAATATGCTAAAAGGATTTATTATTGGGTAAGCGAACCGGATAATAGTCAATCACATGCCATCAACAAAGGATTTGATAAGGCAACCGGAGATATTCTGTGCTGGTTGAATAGTGATGATATTTATATGCCAAATATTTTACAGTATGTTGCTAAAAATATAAATATTGATGAAGCACAGATTTTAACCGGAAATTGTATACATTTTTCGGAATCGGAAACTGAAGGGGTAACAGTACAAGGTTGTAAAACTGTGCAATATTTTCAGGAGTTTGATTTATTAAATGCAGATTTTATTACTCAACCCTCTACTTTTTGGACAAGAAAAGTTTTGGAAAAGGTCGGTAAGCTGAATGAACAAATGCATTTTGTGTTTGATTGGGACTGGTTTATCAGAGCCAAACAAGCAGGAGTTGTTTTTAAACCTGTAAGCTTAACTTTTTCTTTATATC
>JBEKEO010000216.1:0-5363 GCA_050013795.1 Bacteroidales bacterium | reverse complement strand
TCCTCATATTTAGTCTTTAATTGGCTTAATTGTTTTTTATCATTCTCTAATTCTCCTCTTAATGAAACATATGCACCTCCATATTGAGATATGGTTTTAAATTTATCTTCTAATGCACGAGCTCCTGAAAGGTTATCATGCGATAATGCGATTGCAAGTTGTGTATTATATGCCTCAGCCTGTGTTTCGTAATCATTAACTCCCATTTTTCTCAATACCGTGAGGGAATCCTCCATTACATTAATTTCTGATTTAAGTTTATTGTATTCCTTTTCAACAATTTTAAAACCTTTGATAGCCCTTTCTTTTTGCATGGCATTCTTTGTTGAATCAAGCAGAGATGAAATGTCATTTGCAATATCTGCGGCAGTTTGTGGATCTTTATCCAGTACTTCTATTTCTACAGCCATAAACTCTGTTCGCCTGAAACTGATATTATCTTCATATTCTTTAAAAAGAAGTGTGTTTTTATATTTTGAATCAGGATTAATTTCGTAATGGTTAAGCAGGTTATATTTTTGAATAACCCGTGCTCTTATTTTATTTGAATTTAATATCTGTAATAACTGCTCTGACTGTTCTTCCGCACCGAACTCAAGGATATCCTGTTTCCCTCCATAATTATCAGCCATAAGGGCTTTGGATATAGAATTAGTGGAAGTTGGAAACATGATAACAGTAGATTTATATCTAGGTGTAATAAAAAATGAAGAAGAAAAAATAATAGAAGCTACAATTGCCACACTAACAATAATAAGCAATACCTTTCTCCATTTATAAATAAATAAAAGGAAGTTAGCAGAAGTAAAATCGTTATTCTCTGGGATTTTATTCATGGCCTAAATGACTTAATTTTTCAAACAAGTGACAAAAATAGAAAAATTAATGTATTTCCGATAAAATATTTAAAATCATTCATTTTTAATAATATTAAACATATCGCGAAAGTTTATTATCCTTAGAACAATTGCCAGTATCCCGCTAATGGCAACCATACATATTAAGTTTGTCGTCCAATGCGAACCTACTAGTCTCGATACAAAACCAATTCCTATCACTCCTATTACAAAGATCAAAAGCGAAAACAGGAAGCGATAATTCATTTTAAACTTGAATATCAATTGAACTAGAATAACCTGTATTAAGGAGGTAACAAACTGGGTTGAAAAACTCGCAAACGAAGAACCTATTGCAAAGAAACGCGGTATTAAGAAAAGATTTAGCATAATATTTATAGCCATACCACTTGCAGCCATTATGTTAAGCTGTTTCAGGTTACCGTTCGCAGTTAATAATGTCCCGAAAACATAAGTAGTCGAAATGGGAATAAAGCAACCCATTAGATAACCAAAAACCCTCGACGATTCTTCAATTCTTTTTGTATAATCAATTAAATTTTCGTGCCCTTTAGGGTTAAATGGATACAAGAGATGCATAATGTCGCTGCTGTAAAAAAACGAGCAAAAAGAAATAATAATAGCTCCCGTGAATAACATAGAGAAAGATAACCGTACCAGCGCTTCTACAGATTCCTTATGCTTTATCATTTTTGCAAATAAAGGAAGCAATAATCCGGCAAAGAGAACAGCTATCATGTTAGTTGCATCAAGAAGTCGGTATGCCGAAGCATAAATTCCACATTGAACTTCGCCCGACAATAAATTATCTTTCAAAGTCGAGGCATCTGGCAGAATACGTTCCATCATTACTGTATCTATCCTGTTATAGAAGGTCATCAGCAGCACAAGCACGGCAAAGGGAAAGCTTTTCTTTATTATCATGAGCGAAAACGGGAAGTTCCAGTTAAGTTTAAGAAACTTCGATTTTGCCTTCCTGAAAACAATTATAAGTGTAATAAGTGCAGTTAATCCATAAGCAAAAGTTTGAGCAAAGGCATAGGTGCGTATGGTGAATTCAAATGTACTGGGCATTCCCCATAATAGGAAAGCACAAACAATGATCATAATGGTCCTGTCAAGCACGGAAATACAGCTATCTATCTTAAACAAGTGAAGCCCCGATATATTCGACCGCAGGTAAAGCACAAATGATATTAAAAATTGGTTAAATGCAAGAACGAGAAGTAAAAGAATCTGTAATGAATTATACCTGATAATAAATGCGCAAATTACACTTAATACAAGATAAATGCCTCCCAGCATAAGTTTTAAAACTATTATACTTGACAGATGCTTCCTGAGAAGGTGATTGTTTTGGGCTATATTTTTATTGTTGAAATTGGTAATGCCAAAATCAAGGAGGATGTTGAGCAGGAATGAGAAACTGAAAATGGAATAATAAAATCCATAATCTGCTACACCAACATGATTCTGGACACTGCGGTCAATCCCTAAAATCCAAAATGGCTTAATAAGGAGATTTAGGAATAATACCAGCGCTATGTTTTTAAGAAACTTCTTTAGCATGGTGAAAAAGCGTCCAAAGGTAAGAAAGCTTTTCTTAATTTAATGATTTTTTACTGGCAAAGGGACTTTAGTTTGTTTTAAAGGGTGAATAATAATTTGATGCGTTGGTTATAAAAAACTACTTTTGCCTGCTTACTTTTTCTAGGAAAGCCAAAAATGAAGATAGTTGTTAATGCTCAATGCCTGATCAAAAACAAGCTGGAAGGACTGGGATGGTTCAGTTATGAAACCCTTAAACGAATTACAGTTCAACATCCCGAGCATGAGTTTGTTTTTGTTTTCGACCGTAAATGGCATTATGATTTTATTTTTTCTAAAAATGTTAAACCTGTAATACTCTTTCCTCCTTCACGTCATCCTTTTTTATGGTATTTACGTTTCAACTTGCTGTTCCCTTCCCTTCTTAGAAAAGAAAAAGCAGATTTATTCCTTTCAACAGATGGCTGGATGCCTTTACACACAAATATTAAAACTTTAAATGTTATACATGATCTTAATTTCGAACATTACCCAAGTGACTTGCCTTTTTGGTACAGAAAATATTACCAGACCTATTTTAAGCGTTTTGCAATGAAGGCAACACGGCTTGCTACCGTATCGGAATATTCGAAACTTGATTTGGTAAACAAATATCATATCCCTGCTGAAAAGATTGATGTGGTGTATAATGGCTGTAATGAAAATTTCAAAGTAGTGGATGATGAGCTGCAAGTAAAGACAAGAGAGAAATACAGCGATGGTAAGCCCTATTTTGTTTTTGTAGGTTCTTTACATCCCAGAAAAAACCTTATCAATCTTTTTAAAGCCTTTGATTTGTTCAAAAAGAATACTGCGGGTGAGTTTAAATTACTTATTGTCGGTGAAAAGCGCTGGTGGACAAATGAAATCAACAATACTTATGAGAATCTGAAATTCAAAACGGATGTGGTCTTTACAGGCAGAATGAATTCAGAACAAATTAATCTTATTATTGGGTCTGCACAAGCTATGACTTATGTTTCCAATTTCGAAGGTTTTGGCATTCCTATCCTGGAAGCATTCCATTGCGAAACCCCGCTAATCACTTCAAATATAACATCAATGCCTGAAATTGCAGGAGATGCAGCTTTGCTTATCAACCCTGCATCCCCCGAGTTTATTGCAGATGCGATGAGGCAGATTGCCACCAATGAAAAGCTGAGACAAGAACTTATCGCAAAAGGAAGAATAAGAAGAGAATTATTCAGCTGGCAAAAATCTGCTGATCTATTATGGAAATGCGTAGAAAAGGCAATGGATGGAGAATAATTTATCCTTCATGATGATAGGGTTCGTGATGAATGATGCTGAATGCCCTATATAATTGCTCAACAAATAATAAGCGAACCAGTTGATGAGAAAACGTCATTTTCGATAATGAAATCTCTTGATTTGCTTTTGCATGGATACAATCAGCAAAACCATAAGGTCCGCCTGTCAGAAATAAAAGATTTTTAATGGAGCTGTTCATTCTCAGTTGCAGAAAGTTGGCAAAAGCTGTAGAACGCATCTCTTTACCCCATTCATCAAGCAACACTAGATAATCACAGTTCTTAATATAATTCAGTTGAATATCCGCTTCTTTTCCTTTTACGTGTGCAGCATCAAGGTTTTTTACATTTTTTAAATCAGGAATAATAATCGTTTCAAAAGAGATATACCTTTTGATTCGTTTCTCATAAATAGAAAATCCTTCCTGCAAATACTTCTCAGTGGTTCTGCCGGTATGAATAAGACTTATTTTCATAAAGCTAATAAATGGTAAATATGCTCAAAATTAAAACATTCTTTTGAATACCTTACATTATTATGATTTCCTTTATTCTAAAAGAGAATCTTGACATGTTTGCAAATTTCAACCTGTTTTTTGTATATTATTTAAAATTAATGTAGGTTTGCATTAATATTCTGAAATTATAATAAAACTATTAAATTTGGCTTGATTATTGCTTGTAATCAATAAATTAAATTCCGAACAAAATGAAACGATTTGCAACAATTTTGATACTTATAACTGTAACCACCACATTGATGGCTTCTTTCATAATCAGTAATACTTCTGAAATAATTTCAGATATTGAAAAAGCCATTCAGAGCGGCAATGCTGCCAATGTTTCAATATATTTTAATTCAACCATAGATATTACTGTTCCAAAGAATGAAGGCACATTCAGCAAAACACAGGCTGAAATGATTATTAAAGATTTCTTTACTAAAAATCCTGTTAAATCATTCTCAATTAATCATAAAGGAACTTCCAATGATGGTTCGAAATATGGAATAGGAACATATACCTCAACCAGCAGTATTTCATTCAGGACTTACTTCCTTCTGAAAAAGGCAGATAAGAATTTCTTAATCCAGAAACTGGAATTTGATGACCAGCAATAGTTCAGGCTTACTTCATAAAATGAATATTGATCAGATTATTGAGAACGCGCTCAAAGAAGATATAGGAGACGGCGATCATACTTCTTTATCATGCATTCCTCATCATATTCAGGGAAGTGCCAAGCTTCTTATAAAGGATAAAGGAATCCTTGCGGGAATTGCAATTGCAGAAAAGATATTTAAAAAGGTTGATGACGAATTAAAAATGAATATTCTTCTTCATGATGGAGCAAAGATTCAAAGTGGAGATATTGCATTTTATGTTGAAGGCTCTTCTGTTTCTATTCTATCTGCAGAAAGGCTGGTTTTAAATTTCATGCAGCGGATGAGTGGAATTGCCACTGCTACATACGAGTTAACAGAAATCATCAAAGGAACAAAAGCCAAGATATTAGATACACGGAAAACAACTCCCATGCTTCGTGAAATTGAAAAAATGGCTGTAAAAATAGGTGGTGGTTATAATCACCGTATGGGTTTGTTTGACATGATCATGATAAAAGATAATCATATTGATTTTGCAGGAGG
>JBEKEO010000215.1:0-5396 GCA_050013795.1 Bacteroidales bacterium | reverse complement strand
TACAGCAGATGAAAATTCAGGCCAATATTTAGTAAAATCCCTCCCAAAAATAACAAGCAGGCTCTCTTAAGATAATAGGACGTTTTCTTTGCAGAAGAATAAAGGAAATAACCCATCACAGCCATGAATATAGGTGCACATGGTGGACCACCAAAGAAAAGGGATATTTTTCCTGCAATACCATCATAAATTTCCTGCTTGGCAAACAATTCCATAATATGAACTTGTATCATGAAAATCACCGCAAGTCCTTTTAACAGATCAGCGGTCTGATTCCTTTTCGTATTATGAGGAATTGCAATTTCCAAAAGAGTTTTATTTAATCAGCGACAATCCCTGTGTGGCCGAGGTGTCATCAGGTTTTATAAGCAATGACTTTGTAAAAAGAACTTTTGCCTCCCTCAGTTTGCCAAGCTGAATATTTATCCATGCATAAAGAATAGTGATATCGTAATCAAAAGGATACATATTGGCAATTTTTTCCAGATATGAATAAGAAGACTGATAATCTTTATTATTATAATAAATCAGTCCCAGGTTATAATTCGCATAAGAATTTTGCGGATCGATTTTTAAAATAGCTTCATAAGCAGCTTTTACCATATCCATATTTCCTAATGCTTTCTCTGGCAGGATATATCCCAATCTTGCTTCAATAGAATAAGGCATCAGAGCGATTGCTTTTTCATAATATTGTGCCGAAGTGGTGTATGAACCAGATTCGTAATAAAGCCATCCCATGCGGATAGTTGTTTCATAAGATTTTTCATCATATACCTTTTGAATTTCTGAAATTGCTTTTGAATAATCTTTGTTCTTTTCATATGCATAACTATTGGTAAATGCATCTTTCATATTGCTCAGATCCTGTGTAAATGCAGAGAGAGAATAAATCAAGAAAAAGGTAATAAAAATTTTTGATTTTGTTTTCATAACTTCCATTTTATACCAGCTATAATGACATTATTAATATATTTTGTTGGATTTGTTGTGTAAGCATTTTGAGGTAGATCGGTAACATAATTACCTTGTTTTGCCACGAATAGGTATGTCAGAGAAATATCAAATCTTTTAAAAACAAATATTGGTGAAATGCCACAGCGGAATTTTACAAGATCGGGATTATTGTTTACAACAAATCCGTTATTTTCGGTGAAATCACTGAAGTTGCCAAGAGTTACAAATCCCTCCAGCCAGATATACTTATTGATTTTTATCCCTGCAAGCTGGTTGAAAACAATTTTTTTCATTGTATCTTGCTCAAAAGCAGTTAATGTGCTGCTAAAATATAAATTCAGGTTTCCTTCGGGATACCATATTAACGTAAACCCTTCCTCCTTTTGTTTTTTATTATTAAGGTTAGAATAAGACGCAAACAATATGGTGGAAACCCTACCCCAGTTTTTGTTAATAGATAACCCTAGTGAGTAATTATAGTACGAAGTGTCTTTTTCGCTCAAGCCTGAATGACTCTGATACCTGTCAACAGCAGTCTGGAAGCTTGTATCTTTATAAACAATAGTGTCTTTTGCAGAAGAGGGGGGCAGCGGAACCTGCGTATGCCTTATGTTTGAATCGTAAAGGAACACATTAGCAGAATGATTACTGATGTTGGCATTTACATTATAAATAGTTGATCTGATACTCAGCAAATGAAAGAAAGGCACTATGTCAAGTCCCGTTGCTACGTGCACATTGCATTTCAGATAAAATTCAGCTTGCTTGAGATTATATTTGTTCCGGAAATTATATTTAATATTAAGGTTGGTATCTGCTGATTGTAATATTTCCTGGATATTATAAATAGTGTCGTGCGAAGTAAAAGGAGGATGCCCGTTTTTAGGTGGATGAACAACTGTTTGAGTATCTGAAGTAACACTTCTTCCTCCTGCTTTCAATTGAGTTTCGGTTATAGAAGCATTCGATTCAAAGATCCTTTGTTTTTCATCAATAATATAACTCACTCCCGGATAAATTGTAAGCCATTTCCCGATATTAATATCCAAGCCAAGATGTACATAACTTATGTTATTAGTTAAATCGGCATTGCCACCAATATTTTCGCTTCCTTCCATTTTGATATTCCCATTCTGAGTAATATTATTACTGTAAGCCCGACCTGTTTCGAAATAAACATCTTTAAGTGAAATATCTTTCTTAAAATGAACATCTTTTTTTGTACCGTCAGTCATCATGGCTCCCAAATAACGGGCATCGTTTTCTTTGCCCGAAAACAGGTAACTATAGTAAAGAAATTTCTGAATGTTGGTATCGCCTGAATTGCTTTTCAATGCTTTTTCAAAATGTTTAATTGAAGTAGCATAATTTTGTTTGTAATAATATGCTTCGCCTAATCGTAAACGCAGATAGAAGTAGTCAATATTATTTGCCAGTCCCAGCTTCCCATAATGGATAACAGAATCCCATTCTCCATAATTCGCAAAGCCGTAAGTCTTTTGATCAATAATATTAAAGTTAATGGTGTCCTGCGAAAAAGCAACAGAAGAAAAAAGGGAGAAAACTACTATAAAAAAGTTTATTCGGCTCATGCGGGAAATTAGTTAGCTAAAATAATACTTCTTTCTTATTCTCATTAGTAATACACTTGAAAATGTGCTTACCCTTTAATAAATTGCTTTTATTCTTTATTTAATTGTTAAAACCGCTTCAGCAATTGTTTAAATGATTAAGTCTATTATCTAATCAATTGGAGACATTGCTCATTCAATTGGAGACATTGTCTATTTGATTGGAGACATTGTTAATTCGGTTGGAGACATTGTCTATTCGATTGAAGACATTGTTCATTTGATTGGAGACATTGTCTATTCGATTGGCGATATTGTCTATTTGATTGAAGACATTGTTCATTTGATTGGAGACATTGTCTATTCGATTGGAGACATTGTCTATTTGATTGGAGACATTGTCTATTTGATTGAAGACATTGTTCATTTGATTGGAGACATTGCCTATTCGATTGGAGACATTGTCTATTCGATTGCAGACATTGTTCATTCAATTGGAGACATTGTCTATTCGATTGGAGACATTGTTTATTCCGTTGGAGATATTGTTTATTCCCTTTGAACTATTAATAAAAATAAAAAGTCCCCCGAATATCAGGGGACTTTAATCCTTTTACCTTACTGTTTACTTTAATCTGTAAACTGTAAAGCAATAAATTATTAAATAAGTGGTGTTCCGCTTGATTTTATAGCGGGAATCATTTCCGAAATAGCAGCGCTCCAATGAAAATCGGCGCCGTGAGCATCAATAACAGGTTCTACACCCCTACCTGTCGAAGTAGAAATATCAAACTGGAAGTATGCCCTTGCATCACCCGGCAAATTAATTATTTTAAACTTCGATTTATGATTTGACTTTATGATAGTCCATGTTTTTTCATCCCCGCTCCAGCGTATATTATAGCTGCAACCCGCGCCTCCCGAAGGGCATTCAATAACTGCATAACCCGGGCCGGCTTCCAATATCTTGAAAATATGTTTATGACCTGTTCCGTGGTCAGCCTTACTCAGTCCGAAACGTTCCAAACCCGATATAACAGCCGATTGGTTATTGGGATATTTAAGGTTTAACGTGCTTTCAATATAATGCACCACCACATCGGTGTACATGACCAACTTAGCTTCTTTGCCTTTTTCGTCCTCGGTAAGCGCAATGGCTTTTGATGTTTGTCTCGACAACGCATCAGTGTTCATGGCGCTAATAGCTGCATTATATGTGCCTATAGGCATGGAAGCAGGAAGTCCGCTTGCCGGACAATCGGTGTCAATAGCCAACTGGTTCGATATGGAAGTACAACTTCCTACTAAATTAAACCCTTCAAGGTCGTGGTAATGCCTGACTGCTTTTACCCACATAATTGATGATGCCATAATTCAATATTTTATATATGATTGCAAATGTAAACCGGTTAAACTGATGCGCAATGTGCTGTATAGATTTATCTTGCAGATGTATATATTATGAGACGTAGATGTAGATTTTTTGCCGATGGATGTTTTGCTGTTTTATGCAGGGCAGCAACAAACAAGTTTATTTACACGAATTAAATTTAATTTTGTGGTATCATAAATTGATAAATTTCTCTTTCATTATTTTCTGAAACTCTGATACCTGGCGGCATGGAATAATTAACTTTTCTCCGGTAACAAATATTATCTCCTTGTTATATTTATCGTATTTTTCCACGGTCATCAGGTTCACTGCAAAACTATTGCAAACCCTGTACAAGTTATCCATCTGTAACAATTCACAACATTCTTTCAGGCTTTTGGATGAGGATGGTTTACGCTCATTTATTAAATGAATTTCCGTGCAGTTTTTTGTTGCCAGTAAATAAAGTAGTTCGTCTTTGTTGATAATTTTAAATTCTTTTGCAGAATTAACCAAAACTTTCACTTCATTTTTCATAGAAGAATTATTCAAATAGCATAAAATAATACGTCAGGGTTTATATTTCACAGTAGTGCTGTATAACACTATTTTTAATTCATTAGTGCCATTGATAAATCCTACATGAAGTCCAATTACCACATCTGATTTTAATCTATAGGCTTCATTTGCCAGCTTAGCCCATGCGGTTGTATAAACATTAAGAAATAAGACTTGATTAACTGGTGTGGTTGTTACTCCTGAATATCCTGTAATAACCTGCGGTAATGTATAATTTTGTTTTACATCAATGATAGTATAGGTAATGGTGGGCACTTTAGTTTTGTTTTCATCCTGAGAACGACCTACTAATGGTATTGCAATAACCATAAACTTTAATATTCCGACAAAAATTAAATTTTTCAGGATTTAAGTTTTAGTTAAAGATTTATTTATTTGATATTAGCTATTATATTTCCTGTTTCTCGTAAAAATTATTTTATTGAAGCCATCCATTGGCAGATAATGAAATATGGAGAAAGTCATGAAGCTTAATATATATTTCAACAATCTGCCATTAGGATGGGTTTCAACATTAAATGAACAAACTACATTAACTACAACAAAATTCAATATACCTTAATTGCTAAAAAAATATAATATACTAAGACTGAAAGTTTATAGATGATGAATGAAAATTAATCTATATCGGATTTACACTCCCAAACGGAATTTTAACCTTTTGTATTTTTTCACAGTTTTATAATTGTTACTACTTTACTTATTTAAAAATGCTTGCCATTCCTGCCATTGGCAGGTTGTGAAATAAATAAATAACCAATGACAACATTTAAGTATATTTCAACAACCTGTCGGCAGAAAGGGTTTTTAATTTGAAAGCAAGCTTTATTATACTTTAGATGAAACTAAATTTTTTTTTTCAATAACCAGATTCGTTATATCTGAGATGGTCTTAATTTGGTTGAATTCATCGTCAT
>JBEKEO010000214.1:0-5404 GCA_050013795.1 Bacteroidales bacterium | reverse complement strand
CTGCTTGCAATTGAGGCTTTCCAAACATGTCCTCTAATACAAATCCAAAATACTTTTCTTCTTGTATTTGCAGTTACATCGTTTGGAGTAAGTTTTCCATTTTTCGTTGGATGCCATTCTTTAGCAAGGCGCGGATTAATAGTTTTTAAACAATTATCAACGCATATTTTCTGACCTGCACAATACGGGCAACCCCTTCCTTTGTTTCTATGGTCAATTGTAGCTTGCCATTCATGTCCCTTTGAACATATCCACCACACTTTAAGGCCTGCGTTGGCATAAACATCATTTGGAGTAAGGTCTATATTTTTTGAAGGATGCCACTCTTTAGATAATTCTTTGTTAGAATCACTAAGGCTATAGCCGGGAAATGGAAAAGGTAAGAGATTGAGTAACCTCTTAAATTCTTCATTGTTTGCGAAATTATTATTTTTAAGGTAATGATTTAATTGGAATATTTTTCCCCTGTCAATGAACTCAGATATTCCTATTTTACGAATCAACCTTTTAATAACAGAAAGAACATCTTCTTTGCTTGAATAAAAAATATCATTCTTCGATATCTCTTTTAAGCCTCTCTCTCTTATTCTAATCAATAAAATTCCATGCTTGGCAAGAGATTCCGTTTTCTTTAAATCCGATATAAATTTATTTTTATGCCAATAAAAGCTATCTACCTCAATTCCGATTTTTTGCGTTGGCAAATAAATATCGCATTCCGATCCGAAAATCTTTTTTCTATGTGATGCATCTTCAAAAATAAATTTAATTTCGGTAAAAATTCTAATTTCTATTTGAGATGTTTTGTAATGACAAAATGGACATCCTACTCCGGTATTTCTACTTCCTATCACAGCTTGCCATTCATGCCCTTTTTTACAAAGCCACCATACCTTAAGATGTGAACCGGCTTTGACATCGTTTGGAGTTATTTTTTCATTTTTAACGGGATGCCATTCTTTCGCTAAAACGGGATTCGTCTTTGTTAGACATGTTTCATCATCCGCAAACCTTCCCGAACAATATGGACACCCAATCCCAGTGTTTCTGCTACTGACAGTAGCTTCCCATTCATGGCCTTTTGAACATAACCACCATATTTTTTTACTTGATCCCGGCCTTACGTCGTTTGATTTTAATTTATTATTCAGAGTTGGATGCCATTCTTTGGCCAATTTATGATTAAGTTTTAGAAGGCTATTATTTTTATCTGCTAGTCTGCCCGAACAATATGGGCATCCAGATCCTTTTGTCCGATTCGAAATTGTAGCTTGCCATTCATGCCCATTATTACAAATCCACCATACCTTCTTATTAGAACCCGCTGTAACATCTTTGGATGTCAGTCGTCCATTTCGGAAATGATGCCATTCTTTTGCTAATCTCGGATATTTCGTTTCTAGGCAGTTGTCCATATTCACTTTTTTCTCTGAACAATATGGACAACCCCTACCCGCATTTCGATGGGCTATTGTCGATTGCCATTCATGACCGTATTTACATTTCCACCATACTTTCAAACCTTGGTTAGGTGTAACGTCACTTGGGGTAATATTTCTATTTCTATAGGTATGCCACTCTCTTGCTAAAGACGGATTCATTATTGATAAATTATATTCTTTCGACAGCTTTTTTCTCATTATCACAAGTTTCTTAATATTTTTAAATTGAAGCTAATAATGACTTGACTCTATTTCTTCTTCCATTCTGTCAGCAAGTTTTTTAATATGCAAGTCCATTTGTGGCCGCCTCATAATCTCTATAAAAGGTTGCCTTTTGGGTGTTCGATTTGAGTCGCAAACACTTTGATTGGAGAGTTGAATTCGGTCACCGGATGCTCCCCAAACGCGCTGGGAGCGTCCCAGTCGGATGATTGGCTCGAAGGAAGATAATCGGGACGGCCAGAGGGCAAAAAGGCTCCTGGGGCCGCTCCAGTCAAAATCCTGTCAAAACGAAGGCGGCAGGAAAGTCCCAATGCAGGCGATGAGAAATAGGAAAATCGGTTAGGCGCTGGCGAGGATCAGGGAAGGACAGGGCTGGACGCACAGGTGGAAAAGTCCTTGATGTTTACAACCTGGAGAGGAAGCAGATTTAAGGCCGGAGCACGAGCGGGAACCTAGCCAAGAGGCTATGTTCTGCGTTCCGCGAACAGGGTAAAATCGTTACCATCACCATGAACAATCTTTCCTGCCCCTATTGCGCCAGCACCAGGTTGCGACTATTGGAGGCGCTGTTTACCATCCGCTTTGTAGCACGGCCTGTAGGCGAGCCAGCCGGACATCAGAAATGCCATATGTATCGTTGCTGTGTTTGCGGTCGCGAGTTCGATGAGGTTGAGGCCGAGGAATGCCCGGTGCTTGAAGAGGACGTCGATAACGATATAAAAAAAATGGACCTAATCAGGCGGCAGGTCCATCTTAATCATTAAGACTATGAATTCAATAGGAATATCCTTTTTCCCTTAAAGCTTTTAATAATTCGAATGATCGTTCGTATGATGTTATTAAGTAGCTTCAGCAATAAGGAAGCGTCGGTAGTCATTTACTCACCCCCACTTAAGGATACTACTTGTAAAGAGAAAAATCGAGGCTCTGAAGTTTCGCCCCAAATCTGGTCCGGCTAAAAGTGGAGTTTTCTGGCTTTCGAACTGTTCGATGAACTGGCGTGGCTCTTTATCTTCATACAATATTTCTATTTTTTGTATCCCATTTTCTTAAATAGGAAAATATACTGCCGCGGCCAATCATAACCATAATAATTTATCTTATCATAAAGCTCGCTGAGTACACTGCCGAAACTGATAGCATCGATCCCAAGTTTTTTTAGTTTATTACGAAAGATTTCCTCGTCATTTGTTTTGGTTTTCTTTGAAAAATATAAAAACAAATTTGGCGAATAAACGAACCATTTGTTGAGAAGCCCAATTTTAAAATTATTCTTGAGCCATTTTAGCTTTTCATCCGTGAACTTTTTATCGGCATCATCAACAAAAATCGGCATCGATTTGTCTGCGCCGCCCGGAAGCCTAGGATTTGGCGATACGGATACTTCAACCCAATAATAATTTCCCTTACCATCTGTAGAGAGAAAATCAATTTCCTTTCCTCTTCCGCCTCCGATTTTTTTTCCGCCCTGTCCTTTACGCGAGCACTTCGGAACCACAAGGTTGCTCATCACAAAATGCTTTTGGCAGTCTTGAAGCCAGATGTTTACCATTTCTTCGGCGGGATTAATCATTTTATCATCCTACTAAGTCTGAGTAAATTAAATCCGTTTGAAATTACGTACAGAGCCGGAGGGTAGAAATAGATTTGTGCCCAGACCATTCGGCCTCTGCGGTTTGAAGAATAGCATTTCCACTGGTCTCTCCCGTGAGTTTGGTTCATGGCTTAATATAAATTCTGCTTGATTACAAATTTAATAGATAACTTTTTGGAACTATCCTGAGATAATGAACACAATCTCCGCAGAGTGGCGGCTTTTTATCTTCCGTCAGTAAAGGATATCCGGGTGTCTTCCCTGTGATGCTGTAAACCTTTCCTTCGATCCCCGCGCAGATTCCGCAAGTCGTATTGGCAGCAGGGATTTCAACAAGATCATAGCCGTGTTCAAGGGCCTCATTTATGATTCTATCCGTTTCCCCCCTCCTGCGACGTTGTCGATCTTCAATTTTCTCTTGGGCTTTTGAATATCTTAGGGCCTTTCGAACAGTCTTTTCTACGAGGTTATTAATACCCGCCTCCAATTCGTTTAGGAGCAATATTTTCTTATCATTCTTGATAACGATCGCGAGTTTTTTCCAGAGCAATTCAACTTCTGGAAGCGTTAAAGTTTTTCGAAAGGCTGCTCTTATGGTTTCAATCAACTCGGTCCCTGACGCAATATTTTTTTCCATGTTCGCCCCCCTGATTATATTCTGGTCGAATGGGACGAGTCAATAAACATATAAATTAGAAGTGGATCTCTTATTGACGCGGTAGTGTAGAACTGCTCACTTTTTCGTTTAAAGGAGGAGCTACCTTACCTTTTTTGGCCCCCTTTTGATTGCCACATTCAAGTTCTTATCTATGAGGCGCATAATCCTTGAAGAGCGGTTCCTTCGTTCTGACGGGGACTATGCCAGAGAGACTCTAGTCCCCGTTCGCCTCGTTTTGTGATAGACTCACTTTAGATATCCGAGGAGGGGTCGTGTGGCATAAAACAGCTAGTCCGAAAGAGACCTTCTCATCTGCGCGGCCTGATTGAAAGGCTAACGGGTGGAAGTATATCTATCGAAGTATATGATTTGTTTCTTGAATAAGGTTTAAATATGAATGAAAAAGAAGCGATCAATTTTGAAATGGATACTAATATCAATACATTTTCATTTAATAAATATTTGAATACGATATTAAAGTATACTCCCGCATTTGTAATACTCTTATATGCGTTTATTTACCTCACAGGATATTTTTATCTATATTCTTACTTTGATTATTGGGGAATTAATACTATCGAAATTGGCTTCACGATCATCGATTATGCAACAATTGCCATATATCCATTGATGATTATTTTTTCTTTCTCATCCATAACTTATATTTTTGGCTATTTCTTGTATTACATAATCGAGAATTCAAAAAAAGCTAAATTCAACAAATCCAAAAAAACATATAATGTATTTACATATTTATTTTATTTCTTAATAATTCCCACCTTATTTGTTTCAAGTTTTTGGGTCTCAGTAATATCTGGAAACCCAATTATTAGTTTTGTAACTATAAGTGAAATGTTTTCTGTCTTATTTTACTATTTTGGCTATTTCTCTAAATTCCATAAAAATAATAGAAGTATTATTTCTTTTTATATTCTCATTTTTATAATAATTATTTTTATAATCGGAATTCCTTTAAGCAGTTTTGTGATGGGGAGGGAGTTTGCTAGCACCCATAGAAAATATTCATTTACTCCCCCCTTATCATTTCCCGAAGAACTCCAACATGTTATTATTTTCGCTAATCATAATATTGGCGATTTAAAGGCATTTGAATTTGCAGAAAATCAATATGAAGGGCTTATGTTGTTAGCCCACAAAGACAACCAATATTATTTCGTAATTGACATAGTTAGTTTTACTGAAAAACATAAAAAAGTATCTTATGAATACAATGGTGAAATTAAAAAATTATCAAAAGATCAAGATGATCTCATGATAGAAGTGAACAAAAAGCTGAAAAGTATGGATATTAAAAATGTTTACTTAAAAAATATGCTTGAAGATATTGAAATAAATATCAAAAAAATTATAGGGCTACCCTTTAATAAAGAGAGAGAAGATTTAAGAAATAAAGTATCGGCTAATTTAGGTCAAGTAGATCAAAGTCTTAAAATAGACAGTAATGAATCGAGTCAAATAAAAGATCTT
>JBEKEO010000213.1:0-5460 GCA_050013795.1 Bacteroidales bacterium | reverse complement strand
CCTGCATGCGGGGTTATGCTATTGCCAACGAGTTCAGGAAGCGGAATGTAACAGTGGTTTTCGGGGGTATTCATGCTACATGCCTTCCTGATGAGGCTATAAAATTCGGTAATGCTGTGGTAATAGGCGAGGCAGAAGGCGGTTTGTGGGCAACAGTTTTAAATGATATTAAAAAAAATAAGCTGAAGGAGTTTTACAAACTTAGTGCGCTTCCTGATATGCAACATGAATCTTTTCAACGAAGGGATCTTATCAAATGTAAATCGGGATTATTTTCTGTAGCCCCAATCGAAACTACCCGCGGATGCCCGTATAATTGCGATTTTTGTACTGTATCGCGTTTTTTCGGAACAAAGCAACGGCATAAATCAATAAATAATATTATTGCAGAAGCAGAATCTTGTCCTCAGAAGTACCTGTTTTTCCTTGATGATAACATTGCTTATGATAAAAAGTTTGCAAAGGAATTATTTCTCAACCTTGCTCCTTTAAATAAAACATGGGTGGGGCAGGCTTCCATCAATATTTCCAAGGATGATGAACTTATGAAGCTTGCTCACAAATCGGGATGTGCGGCATTGCTTATTGGTTTTGAATCGATGACAAGAAGCGGGATGAACCATTATCATAAATCATTAAAGACGATCGATGAAAATATAAAAGCCGTTAAACGACTTCGCCATAACGGCATACTTACTATGGCATCACTTGTTTTCGGGCTTGATAGCGATACCGAAGAAGTTTTTGAAACAGCTTATGAATTTCTGCATAGGTCGAAATCGGCTTTCTTTCAATCATGCATAGCTACTCCTTACCCGGGAACTCCAATTTTCGAGAAAATGAAAAACGAAAATAGGATACTCACTGACGACTGGAGAAAATTTGATGCTACCAAAGTAGTTATTACTCCTAAAAACTACAGTTCTGAAAAACTTTTAGAATGTTCAAATGACCTGCAAAAGAAATTGTACGGCAATAGTTCCATATTTAGCCGTGCTATTCCAAATATGCGTTTGGGTATTGTTCCTTCTCTTTTTTATCTTTCACTAAACAAAGGTTACCAGAGCAGGTATCGCGATAAAAAGCTGTTAGGGGTTCAAAATAACCCGACAGATATACCTGTTGATTTTGATGTTACCAAGTATGTTATGCCTTTCAGAAAGGAAAGAACATATTCAAATGCAAACAGGGAAGAATTAGCCGAAATGTCTTAATTCCTTTTGGCTTAAGTTAGGAGATTGTACATCTTCCTCACGAAATTATTCAATTTCGCTCTGAAATAAATGATTTTTCTCTTTAAATTTTTACTTTTTCTTCCAAAACTTTTGCTTTCTGTTCTGAAAATTCCCCCTTTTTTAATGATGCAGCGAAGAATAATGTTGTAATGATGGGGAAATAATTGAGAACAAAAGGAGAAGCAAGCCACTCAATTGTGTCTTATTAAGATTATGTTTATTTTTACCAAAAAATAAATTATGGCAAATCAAAAAGATTTAGATGCGCATTATACCAGGATGGATAAAATATTCCGCTTAAGCTTGGGTGAAAAAGGTGCATACAGTTGTGCTAGGTTTGATGGCGATTTTTCAATGAGCATTGAAGATGCGCAATTAAAAAAGCATAAGTTTATTGTTGATGGATGCAATATTAAAAAAGGAAGCAAAGTTCTTGATATTGGTTGCGGATGGGGAGCATTTCTGGATTATATGAATGCTCTGGGTGCTGAAACTTATGGTGTTGTTTTAGCCAAAGGACAGGCAGATGCCTGTATAAAAAACGGCTTAAATGTTAAGCACATGGATTCTAAAGATATTACTCCCAAAACATTCGGGAAGTTTGATGCAGTGACTGCAATGGGAAGTCCCGAACATTTATGTTCTGTTGAGCAGTACAAAGCCGGTCAGCAAGATGCGATATATAAAACATATTTCAAACAAATATCCGACTTGTTACCTGTTGGTGGACGTTTTTATTGTCAGGCAATGGTATTTGGACCTAATATGGTTAAATTTGAAGATATACCTTTTGATAAAACTAGTCTGAAGAAAAAGGATTTTACAGATGAAGAACTGATGGATATAATTTGCCGTGTGTTTCCCGGTTCATGGCTTCCTTATGGAAAAGAAGGATTAACGGAACCTGCAAAAGAGCACTTTAAAGTAATATCAATTGATAGCGGAAGGCTGGATTATATTGAGACCATTAAAAGATGGACATCGGCATTTGTTAAATACAGTTTTAGAAAATATCTGCTTTTTGCTTCATTCATTCCTGATTATTTAACAAGTAGCTCTTTCAGGGAATGGATGCGCAGGTTCAGGATTCAAGCTAACTTGCTTGTTTTTGAACGGTTAATATTTGAACATTACAGAATAGTATTTGAAAAGATTAAAGATTAATCATTGATTCCTTTTATATAGGGAGGTTTTGTTAACTGATAAAAGCTATGATAATTGCTTTAATAGTATCCAAATAATGTAACTATTTGCACAAATAACAGTAAAAAAGTCATATAGTTCTTTAAATACAATCCGAATTAATACTAATTTTGAAAATATTTAAAGGTGAGTAACAATTAATTTATTAACATTGCAATATTTTTTAAAACTTGATTTTAAGTTATTTTCATATAATTAATAAGAAAACAAAACTTAATTGAAAGAATAATAGTATAAAAAACAAAAAAATGATTTGATTATATTAAATAATTTTCATTAGTTTTACGGGTTGAAAAATAATGATGGTGATTTAATTTAATTAACTAAAACTTACTTGATTAAAAATAATATATGAAATACACGAAGAAATGGTATATTATTTTATTGATTTGTGTAATCACACTTACTGCATTTGAATCGTGTAACAGGCATCACCGGTTTAAAAGTATGCTGAAGCACAGAAGGACTGTTACTATGAGGAGATATCACAGCCCTTATCAGCGAAGGCTGAAGAGAAAAACTGTAGCCATTGGAAAGAACTACATTATTAGAAACAAACGCGATAGGCCTTTAGGACAGAGAAATGTAGTCCATTAAAGAACAACATTAACTGCATTTACATTTCATTATCCTTTCTTTATTGTGAATATCTTTATAGCTGGAAATATTTTTTATACCAAGCTCTTTAAGGCTATATTCTAATTCAAAAGATAAATTTTCATTTATTTCAAAGTAAATATAACCGCCTGGTTTTAAATGTTTTATTGCAAACTTCGCAATTGCATGATAAAACAGAAATGGATGTTCATCGGGAACAAAAAGAGCTAAATGAGGTTCATGGTTTGTTACAGTAGCTTTCATTCCCCGTTTTTCAGATTCTAATACATAAGGCGGATTACTGACAATGATATCAAATTCAGGGAATGTTTGAGTTCCCTCATTGTTCAAAATATCATATTTCAGGAAAGTAATATCAGTATTGTTTCTGTGGGCGTTTTCCATAGCTATTGCTAAGGCTTTTTCAGAAATGTCAATTGCATATGCAGAACATTTTGGGAAATATTTTTTTAATGAAATAGCAATACAGCCGCTTCCTGTGCCAATATCTAAAATACATGCATTTGCTTTCTTATTTTCTTTAATAATCAAATTTACGAGTTCCTCAGTTTCGGGGCGGGGAATTAAAACATCATGTGTTGCTTTAAACTTTAAACCATAAAATTCGGTTTCACCTAAAATATATTGAATTGGGATATCCTTTTTTAATTTATCAAGAACATCCATAATAACGGGTAATTTCTTTTTTTCAATTTCTTCTTCCTTTTGTAAAACTACATCTGTCCTTGAAAAACCAAACACGCTCTGCAAAGTAAAATAAACGAAATTTCCTATTTCGGGTTCTGGATATTTATCCTTTAATTCACTGTAAAAAAGTCCGGAGGCTTCTTTTACTTTCATTGTAATAATTTTAAGAAGATAAAATTACTGTAATTATTGTAATTTTGAAGCGATGAGTGAAAATGATAAATATATAAGTCGTTGCATAGATTTGGCAAGAAATGGGAATGGACTAGTAGCGCCTAATCCTATGGTTGGTTGTGTAATTGTTCACAAAGGGAGGATTATTGGAGAAGGTTATCATAGGGAATTTGGCGGACCACATGCCGAAATTATTGCAATAAATACTGTTGAGAATAAAGATTTACTTAAAGATTCTGTTTTATATGTTAATCTTGAACCATGTTCTCATCATGGAAAAACTCCACCTTGCGTTGATTTGATTATCAAAATGAAGATTACAAAGGTTGTTATTGGAATGAAAGACCCCTTTGAAGAAGTCGCAGGAAAAGGAATAAGGAAATTAAAAGATGCCCGTATTGAAGTGGTATCTGGGGTTATGGAAAAAGAATGCAAGGAACTGAATAAACGTTTTATAACATTTCACGAAAAGAAACGTCCTTATATTATTCTTAAATGGGCACAAACAAAAGATGGATTTATTGGGAGAAACAAACATTCTGCTTCTGAATATAAACCCACTTGGATTACAAGTGAAAACCTGCGAAGCATTATACATAAATGGAGAACTGAAGAACAATCGATAATGGTAGGCACGAACACTGCTTTGCTTGATAATCCTAAATTAAATGCAAGAGAGTGGGAGGGAAACGACCCTATAAGAATAACGCTTGATAAAAACCTAAGGCTTCCTGAAACGCTTCATATATTTGATGGTTCTGTGCCTACTATCATTTTCACTGCCTTAAAAAAAGAAGTAAAAAGTATTAAGAATACAGAGTTTATCAAGATAAATTTCAATGGAAATATTGCTTTGCAGGTATGTGATTTTTTATTTGAAAAGAAGATTCAGTCGTTGTTTATTGAAGGTGGAACTATGTTATTACAAACTTTTATTGATCATAGTCTTTGGGATGAAGCAAGAATCTTTACAGGAAACAAAGAATTCAATGAAGGCGTAAAAGCACCTGAAGTAAAAGGAAAGATAATATCGGAAGATATGTTTGCAGAGGATAAATTAGTAATTATTAAAAGGAATTAGGATTTATTCTTTGTAACTTCGTTTTTTACTTTGAGTAACTTTGTGGAATAGCTATATACAAAGTTTCACTAAGAATCTCAAAGGTTCACAAAGTATATTGACATCTAAAATCACAAGAAAACCTTCTTTTATGATTTTTGAAGATACATATAAAACCATCAAAAGTAAAGCAGAAGGTGTATTTAAAGACAGGGGAAGCAAATTTATTGCTCTTGCATTTCCCGTTAGTTCCGAGAATGAGGCAAAGCAACTGCTTGACAATGTTTGCAAGGAATATCACGATGCCTGCCATCATTGTTATGCGTACAGGATAGGTGCCGACAAACAGCAGTTTCGCTCAAGCGACGATGGTGAACCTTCGGGAACGGCTGGCAAACCTATATTTAACCAGATACAATCGAAAGACCTTACTAATATTTTCATAGTGGTGGTTAGGTATTTCGGCGGAACCTTGCTGGGTGT
>JBEKEO010000212.1:0-5482 GCA_050013795.1 Bacteroidales bacterium | reverse complement strand
ATGATCAACATGGGCAATAATGGCAATATTCCTAATCTCTTTCTTTTCACTCATTTCAAAATCCCTTCATAAAAGAAGTTGCAAAAGTAGCATTAAAAGCGATAGGTTTGACGGAACTCCATTATATTATGGAAATTTAGATGATAGCCAGATGTTTTTTTATACTTACTTTTCTCCTTGATGAGAAAAGTAACAAAAGAATCAAGGAAAATTTAAAAGCCCTGCGATGGTCGTTTGTCGCACCGAGCATCGCTAGCCGAGCTACGACCATCACGGCCGTCATCGCACAAGAAGCCGCCGCACCAAATTTTCCTTTGCCTATGCACTTAAAAAGATGTATTTATAAGCTACACCTAACAGAGAATTTAATCAATAAATTTAACAGGAAAGGTTAATTAAAAAAAGAACTGTCTTGAATATTTAGAGTTCATAAAGTTGATATTAGGATAATACGTTAATGAGATAATAGGAGGCTGCTATAATGGGCAGCAAGCATTACAAATGCCTGTTTCCCTAAAACTTAATTTCATGACGAAATAGTTGATTTTAGGTCTGAAAACTGACTATTTAGCATGAAAACGTTAATTTACTGTAGCGCGACTGTATGTTATAGTAATGATAACATACTTTATCACGGTGATGAGGTAACTCATCATGGCAATGAGGTAACTCATTATGGCTATGAGGTAACTCATCACGGCTATGAGGTAACTCATCATGACTATGAGGTAACTCATCACGGCTATGAGGTAACTCATCACGGCTATGAGGTAACTCATCACGACTATGAGGTAACTCATCACGACTATGAGGTAACTCTTCACGACTATGAGGTAACTCATCACGACTATGAGGTAACTCATCACCACTACGAGGTAGCTCATCACGGCTATGAGGTAACTCTTCACGACTATGAGTTAACTCTTCACGACTATGAGTTAACTCTTCACAGCGATAACATTTGCTCTCGTTCTGGTAAACTTCACATTTGCTATAATATTTCCTCCTTTTTTAATGATGCAGGGAAGAATTATATTGTAATTTTGGGGAAATATCTGATAGCAATAGACTTATAAATGAATTATCATCAAGGAACACCAAATTGCACATAAGTCAGTTTTAAAGAAAAAGAATGTATCTGATTTTATTAAAAAAACACTATGAATTATACTATAAATGATCTTCAGGAATATGCCTCTTTTAAAGGAGGCATATGTCTTAGTAAAGAATATTGTAACATTTATACCAAGTATAAATGGATGTGCTCAAAAGGGCATATATGGAAAACTACTTACCCTATTATAAAAAAAATCGGATGGTGCCCTGAATGTAGAAAAGTCCAATCCAAAGAAGAAAAATTAAATGAATTAAAGCTGATAGCAAAGGAAAAAGGAGGAGCGTGCTTATCGAATGAATATGTTACTGCAAAAACGCCTTTATTGTGGAAATGTAAAGAAGGACACCAATGGAAAGCGTCTCCTAATCAAATAAAAAGTTGTGATTCATGGTGTCCGTCATGTGCCAATGCTCCCAGTTACACTTTAAAAGACATACATGAAATAGCAACCAAAAAAGGAGGTATATGTTTATCAAAAGTATACATTAACAGTAAAACGAAGTTAGAATTTATGTGTAGTGAAGGGCATGTCTGGAAAACTTTACCTTATAATGTTTTTAAGCAATATTGGTGCCCTATTTGCAGCATGGAAAGAAGGAGAGACAATATAGAAACATACAGAAAAATAGCCGCCAAGCATGGCGGCAGACTTTTATCTAAAAAATATATACACTGTAAAATGGTTCTTATATGGGAATGTAGTAAAGGACATAAGTGGGAAGCGGTTGCACGTAGTATAAAATATCAAAAATCGTGGTGTCCGATTTGTGCAGGCCATTTTAAGTACGATATTAAATACATGAAGGAACTTGCAACCAAAAGAGGAGGAAAATGTTTATCAAAAAAATATGTTAACGGTCAAACGAAATTAGAATTTCAGTGCAGCAAGGGACATGTATGGAATGCTACTCCCAATAATATCATTAACAATAGGTGGTGCCGTATTTGTAGTTATAAAACTGGCGGAGATAAACGCAGACATAAAATAGAAACATATCAGAAAATAGCCTTAGAACGGGGAGGTAAACTTTTATCAGATAAATATATTAACAATTGTTCTCCGCTGTTATGGGAATGTAAAAATGGTCATCAATGGAAAACAACTCCTAAGAGCGTAAAAAATCTAAAAACATGGTGCCCCCATTGCAAACGTAATGCAAGGAAAATATAGAGGAGCCTTTAATTATATGTTAATAGAATTATTAAATTTTTTACATTCCAAACTTTCTACCACTTTACTTGCATTTTGCAAATAGTTTCTTACTTTTGAAATCGAAATCAGAAAGTAAATATTAACCCAAAACAAATAATCATGAGAAAAGTGAGTAGTTATGCATCGCTATTAGCAATAGTAGCGCTTATTGCATGTTATTCGTGCAATAACAAAAAGAAACAGGCATCCGGTCCTGATGCACTTGCCATGCACATCGATTCGACGGTGAAAGCCGGAGAGGATTTCTTCCTTTATGCCAACGGCAAATGGTTCAAACAAAATCCTATCCCTGCCAGCGAACAAAGCAACGGTATTTGGCAGCTGATACAGGATACCATCAACGCACAGGTACGCAAGATTTGCGAATCGTCGGCCGCGCTGAAAGATGCCCCAAAAGGCAGCAACAAGCAAAAGATAGGCGATTTCTTTTTTACCGGACTTGACACTGTGAACCTGAACAAGAAAGGCATTACAGACCTGAAAGAAGATTTTGACAAGATTGATGCCATAAAGAACATCAACGACCTGGTGCAGGTGGCTTCGTATATACATACAGTTGCCGGCTCGCCTTTGTTCGGTTTCGGCGTAGGGCAGGATGACAGGATTAGCAGCAAGTATGCAGTGTTTGTTTACCAGGGCGGATTGAGCCTCCCCGACCGCAACTATTATTTTGACAATGATGCACGCGCTAAGATGATACGCGAAAAATTCATGACCCATCTGACCAATATGTTCAAAATAATGGGATACGATGATGCCAAAGCCAAAACAGCAGCCGACAAGCTGATGAAGCTGGAAACAGCCATTGCCAAAACATCGCGCAAACGCGAAGATTGCCGCGACCCGCTTAAGAATTACAATAAAATGGCTTACGACAAATTCAAAGCATCTACTCCCAATATTGACTGGTCGTTATTCATGACAGGCGTTGGCTTGAAGAAAGTGGATACCGTTATTGTGGGACAGCCTGAATTCCTCACCGCATTGGATGGTTACCTGAAATCGTTCCCGCTTGAAGACTGGAAATATTATCTGAAATTCCACCTGATTAACGGCTTGTCACGCTATATGGATGACAAGACCTATTTGGAACATTTCAGTTTCTATAACACTGTTCTCCGCGGCGTGAAAGAGCCAAAGCCACGGTGGAAACGCGTTGTGGAATCAACCGATGCTTCTCTTGGTGAACTGATAGGACAGGTTTATGTAGATGAATATCTGCCAAAAGGAACGAAAGAGAAATTAGTGGAAATTGGCAATGCTATAAAAAGCATTTATGCTGACAGAATAAAAGCACTGGACTGGATGAGCAATGCTACCAAAGATAAAGCGCTGAAGAAACTCAATGCCGTTATCATGAAAGTGGGTTATCCTGACAAATGGAAAGACCTTAGCAGCATGCAGCTTGACCGCAGTTCATTTGTAAAGAATGCAATGGCAGCTAATAAATGGGAAAACAATTACATGATCTCCAAGTATGGCAAACCTGTTGACCGCACCGAATGGGATATGTATCCGCAGACATACAATGCATATTACAATCCTTCAAACAATGAGATCGTAATTCCTGGATGCAACATTATTGTTCCGGGTTATGAAGGCAAAATGGCTGACGATGCCCTACTCTATTCGATTATCGGCGCAACATTCGGACATGAAATCACTCATGGCTTTGATGACCAGGGATGCAAATACAATGAGCTTGGAAACCTTGCCAACTGGTGGACTCCTGAAGACAGCGCAAAATTCTATGCCAAAACAAAAAAGATCGTTAAGCAGTTCGATGGTTATATTGCTGTTGACAGCCTTCACATAAACGGCGACCTTACCCAGGGTGAGAATATTGCTGACCTTGGCGGTATCATTATGGCTTACGAAGCTTTCAAGAAAACAAACCAGTACAAGAACAATGAGATGATTGCAGGCTTAACTCCCGATCAGCGTTTCTTCCTGGGATATGCACTGGCATGGATGGTGAACGAACGTCCTGAAGCTACTGCAAACCAGATAAAGAGCAATGAACATGCTCCTGCAAAGTTCCGCGTTATCGGACCTTTACAGAATATGCCTGAATTCTATAAGGCTTTTGATATTAAGCCGGGCGATAAAATGTACAGGCCAGATAGTTTAAGGGTTAAGATTTGGTAACTGAAAATAATTTTTAGTTAATTTTTATTACGACATTGCCCGGTATTCACTGGGCAATGTTGCTTATATTAAAATATAGTTGATATAGTTATACCGATGGGTGTTATTAGGAAACAGGCTTTAGGAAATACGATCATTACTTATGTTAGCTTGGTTATAAGCGCATTTAATGTTCTATGGCTGATGCCAAAAGGAATGATGCCCGAAGAAGTCGGAATTCGCAGTATTATTTTAAGTTCGGCATTTCTGGTTTCTCCTCTGGCAAGGATTGGCTTTGCCAAAGTGATTATTAAATTCTATCCCATTTTCAAAAGCAAGGAAAAGAAAGACCATGGGTTTTTATTTCTGATACTGATAATTCCATTGTTCGGATTCGTCATCATGCTGCTTCTTTTCCTTTTGCTGAAGGAACAAATTATAGCTGCATACAGCGCCAAAGCTGCCCTGATGGGAAAATATATTTGGTATCTGATACCTTTCTCATTTATTATTATGTATAATGGCATCATTTCAACATATTGCCTGGTCAATCATAAGATAATTGTTCCTTCATTCATTCAGCAGATCATCATGCCCCTGTTCACTGCGCTTCTATTATTCCTTATGAATATACGTATGATTGATTTCAGTGAATTCATGATGCTGCTGGTGCTTGCTTTTGTAACTGGCTTTATATTGAATCTAATTTATCTTAGATATCTTAAGCTGCTTTATCTGAAACCCGATTTGTCATTGCTCAACAAAAAGATGCTGAAAGAAATGATCATTTATGGATTGTTTGTAATTATAGGAGGTGTGGGGGCAATCCTTTCAGCCAATATTTCGACATTAATGCTTGGCGCTATGCAGGGACTAAAACAGACAGCTATATTTTCCATTGCTTATTATATAGGAACCGTTATTGATGTTCCGAGAGGTTCGCTTTCAAAGGTTGCCAGTCCTTTTATTGCTGAAGCATGGCATACAAACCAGATTGGACTGATAGATAAATTGTACAAGAAAAC
>JBEKEO010000211.1:0-5538 GCA_050013795.1 Bacteroidales bacterium | reverse complement strand
TATCAGTCTGACCGTTTATCTGGTAATAAGAAGCCAGCCCCCTCAATGCCGCCGATGAATGCGGTGAGCCATCCACAGCGCTTTTCCAAAAGTGGTATTCATCTTTATAATCTTCACGATGTATCCATGTTAGAACAAAGAAAAATGCTATAACAGAAAACATGATTATCCTTGCAATATTTTTAGTAAAATCGGCCCTTTTCACAATATCCGTCTCAAGGCAGATGATCATAAAACCAATCATTGGAATATACATCCGGTGTTCAAAGAAAAGAGTTTCTATAAAAGAGTTTGTCCTTAATATAGCAGGAGAAAGAAATATAAACAACCACACAGCGCCGAAAATAATTCGATTATAGTTCTTGTCCTTAGTTCTCCAAATAAAAAATGTCATAACAGCAATGACTGCTATCCCATAATACATAGGGATATCCTGCATTACCGGCAATGTGTTAAGGTGAAAAGGCAATAACATTTTTCCTGTATATTGAATAAGCGCAGGAAGATTATATATGAAATTTATCAAGGTAAAGGAAAGCGGCATGCCGACCGAACTGCCAAGAATATCATGCCTTATGTATAAAAATGCAATAATAAAAACAATCCATCCGGTTATTTCAATTTTATATTCACTTAATTTTCTAATAAAAGATTTACCTTTTATTTCCGGATCGATCAGGAATATATACAGAAGAAATAATAATGGCAGGGATATGGCCGTTTCTTTTGTCAGCAAAGCAATAGCGAAGAAAAGCAGGTGCAGTATCCTGAAAAGATATTTTTTACTCCTCGCCTGTTTTAACAGGAAAAAGAAACTGAGTAACGAAAACAATGCAAGCAGTGTATCATTTCTTCCCGGTAACCAGGCAACGGCTTGCGCAAAAACAGGATGCACGGCAAATAGCAAAGCAAATAAAAAGGATTTCAATTTATCGTACAATAGCAATTGAAACACATAAAAAAGCAGAATGCAACAGGCAATATGAAGCAGGATATTCGTCAGGTAAAAGAACCAGTAATGCTTTCCCGCTATCTGGGTATCCGAAAAGAACGAAAGTATCAGTACAGGACGGTAATAAATATCGCTTGTTTTGAAATTATTATAGAATACGCTATGGGTGAAAACAACTCCTATGTTCGAACTTTTGCTGAGGAAACCGTAATTATCCTTAATCAGAGCAGTATCATCGTCGTTGGTAAATTTATATTGTAAGATTGGAAAGTACAGGCACAGAATCAATCCTGTAATGACAAGTAAAGCAACTGCGTTTTTTAATGGTTTTGAACCATGTTCCTTTTGCTTACTATAATTATACTTCTTTTTTGCCATGGCATCCTGTTCTACCCTGATATAAAACATATTTATAAATAAATACCATAAGTATAAATAAGATTGTTGCCCCCAATACTAATAACTTTGAAACAATGAACTAATAACTATTTACAACGAATGTCCCATTTTATTTTTCTTAGTAGCAAGGTAGAATTTATTATGCTTATTAGGTTTAATAATAATTGGAATGTTTTCCACTATCTTTAATCCATAACCTATAAGCCCTGCCCTTTTTGTCGGGTTGTTTGTAATAAGTCGCATATTTGATACACCAAGGTCGCGCAGTATCTGTGCTCCAATCCCATAATCTCTTTCGTCAGGCCTGAAACCTAATGCTATATTGGCTTCAACCGTATCTTTCCCCTGCTCCTGCAAGTGATAAGCTTTCAGTTTATTCAAAAGGCCAATCCCTCTGCCTTCCTGGTGCATATACAGAACTACGCCTTTCCCTTCTTTTTCTATCATTTCCATCGAGCGGTGCAATTGTTCGCCGCAGTCACATCTGCATGAACCGAAGATATCCCCTGTTACACATGATGAATGCACTCTCACAAGTACCGCCTCTTTCTTTTTCCAGGCTCCCTTTACCAGCGCGATATGAGTCCTGTTATTATTCATCTGGCGATATGCACACAGAACAAAATTCCCCCAAACTGTAGGTAATTCAACAGTAACTTCATTAGAAACAAGGATTTCATTTTTAACCCTGAAAGCAATAAGGTCTTTAATTGAAACTATCTTTAAATTAAATTTCTTTGCAATCTTAAAAAGTTCAGGTAAGCGCGCCATAGTTCCGTCATCATTCATTATTTCAACAAGCACACCTACAGGGTATAGTCCCGCAAGCCTGACAAGGTCAACAGTTGCTTCAGTATGGCCTGCCCGCTGAAGAACACCTGCTGCTTTTGCTTTTAACGGAAATATATGTCCCGGCCTTCCTAATTCCTCTGGTTTAGTCTTCGGATCAGCAAGTGCCCTGATTGTTTTAGCCCTGTCGCTGGCTGAGATACCAGTCGTACATCCATGTCCTAACAGGTCAATAGAAATGGTAAAAGCAGTTTCATGCGATGAAGTATTTTTTGCAACCATCATTTCAAGTCCCAGATCTTCGCATATCTTTTCGCTTACAGGAGCGCAAATTAGTCCACGTCCTTCCTTTGCCATGAAATTAACAATATCAGGAGTAATGTTTTGAGCAGCACAAATAAAATCACCTTCATTTTCACGATTCTCGTCATCAACAACAATGATTACTTTCCCTTGCCTGAACTCATCTATTGCTTCCTCTATAGTATTTAGTTTTTCTCTCATGTATATAAAATCTGATGTTTTGGCAAATTTAGTTTATTTTGAAATAAGAAATAAAAGATAAATTCGAGGTTTGAATATTAAAAATATTAATAAATTTACACTTTTTTTAAAAAGTATATTTAAGTATAAATAACCGATTTTCTATTAGGAAATTATAATTAATTATTTATTAATAACTTTATTATATTTCTCAAACACAATATTTTATAAATATTCACAAAAAAAACTTGACTTTTGCGTTTAAATGTCATATATTTGTTAACATTCATAAAACCCTAATTATGTATAAAAAATATAGATATATTTCAACCATTATAATTACATTAATATTGGTTTCAGGGGCAATAGCTTTTAAAAATTTGCCTTCGCCTGTAAGTACTCCATTTAATGTAAAATTTATTTCAAACCCTGTTTTTCTTCCCCCAACAATTGATATTAAAAAATTAGGGACTGAAATAAATAACGGGCAATCAAGCGAATTCCCGATTTATATTTCGGAGATTAATAATGGGCTTTTTTATTATTCAGATAACAAAAACAGCAACAATGTATTGATTAGCAGAGATTTTTTATTCTCAACATTTGACAGTATTAAATCTGTCTGGTCAAAACCGATTAACCTTGCAAAAGATTATTCGACTTTCCAGGGAGTTAATAAGAATATGAATTTTATGGAAATATTTATTACTATTGATGATGATATTTATTCAGTAAATTTAAAGAAAAGTACATTCTCTCCTCAGAAGCTAAATATCAATACAAAATATGTTGAATGCAGCCCTTGCTTAAGCCCTGATGGCGCCACATTATATTTTATCAGCGACAGGCCGGGTGGAAGTGGAGGAAAAGATATCTGGTCATCGGAAAGATTATCAAACGGTAACTGGAGTGAACCGGTTAATCTTGGGAAAAAAGTTAATACTTCCGCTGATGAAGAATCTCCATTTTTGATGGTTGATTGTGCTACATTATATTTCAGTTCAAAAGGACTCAGCAGTATTGGTGGTTATGATATTTTCGTTACTACCCGAAATGATGATGGGTACTGGTCTATGCCTGAAAATATTGGTTCGCCTGTAAATACCAATTCGAATGACATTTCCTATATTACGGATACTTATGGAAAACGTGCATTTTATTCTTCCGACAAAGCTCAGAAAGGAAATCAGGAAATCTATTTTGTAAGTTATAAAAAATAAATCAACTACAAATTAATTGATTTAGTTTTTGGTTTACATTTTCCCATTTAAAATTCTTTATAACAAAGTTAAATCCTTGTTCTCCTATTGACGACATTTTATTGTTGTCTTTCAATAATGATAAAACCTGTTCTGCGTATTCTTCAGGTTGATTAGCTGTGAGAATTTCTTTTCCATTCACTGCACCGATTGCACTATTTGCTAACTCTGAAGTAATACTCGGCAGTTTCATTGCCATAGCTTCAAGAAGTTTATTTTGCATGCCAGTCCCTATCAGCATTGGGGCAATAAATATTTTTGATCTTGCATAAGCTTCACGCATATCTTTAACCCAGCCTGTCACTATCACATTTTCAGATTTTAACGACAATAATTTTATTGACGGATTCGTACCGGCAATAAGGATTTTAATTTTTGGTATTTCTTTACGAATTAGAGGTAAAATTTCTTTAATAAGAAACTCAGCGCTATTAATATTCGGGGGATATCCCATATTCCCGGTGAAAAGCAGATCATACTCTTTAACTCTGTCAAAAGGTTTGTAATAACCTGTATCAACTCCGTTTGGGATTATCACAATTTTATTTCTGTCCGGATGTTGGATGAATTCCCTGTCAGGATAAGAGATTATAGTTTTATTATCAAACAAATCAAAGACTTCAGCTTCATATTTTAACAGCCTTTTGTGTTCAGCCTTAATAAATGGTCTAAAATAAAAAGGTGAAGAGGTTATCCTTCTTTCCATGCCTTTTGAAAACACATCCTGATAATCTAACGTTTTTCTGATTTTCTGGTGCTTTACATATTCAGCAACTCTTATCAATTGGCAATATATCCTGTCTGGCTTAATATCATCAATCAGAATATTTATTTTATTAAAATTTCTTTTGTTGAAAAAATAACCTACCTGGAAAGGCAGACCGTTAAACAATGTTTTAAATAAATTTATTATAATTGCACCTGCCGGAAGATCTATAACTGTGATCGATTTGCAAAAAGTTTTTAATTCATTAATTGCGTCGGGATGAATTTTCGTATCATTTAATGCGCATAAATGAATTTCGTTAAATTGCGCAAGATATTTAATTTGATTGTACGCACGTAATTTATCTCCTTTAACAAGGGGAAAAGGAACTCTCGGAAGTAAAACAAAAATTTTCATGGTGCCCAATTACATGGCAAAAGTATGAAATCTATTATATGATATGCAATAGATTATGATAAAATTGTATCAGATTATCAGTAATGATATCATTATTATATTTCTCTTTAACAAGTTCCATACCGCCGTTACTGATTTTTTTACTGAATAAAGGAGAGTCAATACATTTTTTTATTTGTTGAATAAATTCAATTGCTGTATCAGCAATCAATATATTTTCATTATTCGTATACATTATCCCTTCTGCACCAATAGTAGTAGAAATAACAGTATTTCCGCATGCCATTCCTTCAATTATCTTAACCCTCATGCCACTGCCTGAAAATAAAGGAACAATTAATATTGATTTTGATTGCATATACTGATATGCATTTTCAATTTCTCCCTCTACAGTGACATTACTTAATTTTTCATTTTTTACCCATTCCGGCATATTTCGTCCTGCAAGAAATAATTGAAGATTCGGAAATTCTTCAGTAACAGCAGGCCAAACATTATCCAGGAACCATTTTATGCCTTCCTGATTGGGAATC
>JBEKEO010000210.1:0-5547 GCA_050013795.1 Bacteroidales bacterium | reverse complement strand
TAAAGTTGATTGGAAAGTATCAATTGAACTTTCATATGATCCATCACTTAAAGAATTAATTGAAGTTGGAGATAGTTTTATCAAGGAAAAATCAACAGATGATTCAATAAGACAAATAGGTATTCGTCTTTCCCTAACTCATCCATTTATGGTAGAATTTGCGGGTATTGATACAAGCAAAATTGAGCCAATACTTCGGATTGCAGCTGCATTAGGTCTTTCAGAAGTAATTGCAAAAGGTAGTGGCGTAAAAACCCAAGGTGAAGTCAGAAGAAATTTTAATGACCTTATTTCTAACTTTTCAAAGCAAAAATAAAATATGGCTGAAATTATAGAAGTTATCGAGAACCCTGAGCAAGAAAATTGGAATCCATTTGTTGGAGATGAAACAAACGAATTGTTAAGGAGTAAAGGTTTTGCTAACCCCGACAGGTCATTAAATGAAAATGGTCAAAGAGTTTTAGACGAAACTTACCGCATTATGCAAGTATGCGGAAATCCAAATATTACAACCAATAACGAAACAGGAATTGTAATAGGATATGTTCAAAGTGGCAAAACACTTTCGTTTACAACACTTACAGCTTTAGCAAGAGATAACAATTATCAAATAGTAATAATTCTTGCAGGTACATCAACTACTCTTGTTGATCAATCAACAAGAAGAGTAAGAAATGATTTGAGAATAGACAGTCGTTTTGGGTTTGAACAAAAATGGTCACAAATTAAAAATCCACATACACAGGAAGATTTTGATACAATTTCAAATGCTTTAGATCAATGGGCGAATCCTACTTTTCCGAATGATAGATGTAGAACAATATTAATTACTGTTATGAAAAACGGCTCTCATTTGAGAAATTTAACCGATTTAATAAACGGTATGAATTTAAACGGTGTTCCAACTTTGATAATTGATGATGAAGGAGACCAAGCAAGTTTGAATACAAGAGCAAGATGGGCAGCAAGAGAGGGAATTGATGTTGAAGATTTAACGGAGAACGATGTTTCAACTATTTATAGACGAATATCTGCATTGCGAAATATTTTTCCTCACCATACTTTTTTACAATACACCGCAACTCCACAAGCAAATTTGTTTATCAATATTATGGATAGATTATCACCTAACTTTATTAAGTTGCTTACACCCGGTGATGAATACACAGGAGGCATACAATTTTTTAGAGAAAATCCAAATCTCATTCGTGAAATTCCATTAAATAATATTCCTAATGCAAATCAACCAATACACGAGCCACCTGATAGTTTACTTGAAGCATTAAGGGTATTTTATTTAGGTGTTGTTGCAGGAACTGTTTTAGAATTATATAGATTACCAAGCCAACGTAATCGCTCTATGCTTGTTCATCCTTCAAGGTTGCAAGGTGATCACACAACTTTTTATGGTTGGGTAAATACAATCAAAGAAAGTTGGAGACGTTTGTTATCAGGTAATGACAACGAAGAAAAAGCTGAATTACTTCGCGATTTCAGGACAACGTACAATGATTTGCAAATGACAGTTCCTGAATTGCCAACATTTGAAACTTTGACAAATTCAAATTTAATTCATGCAATTCAATATACTCCAATTGTAGAAGTAAATTCAAGACGCGGAGCAACGCCACAAATAAACTGGCAAGATTCTTACTCATGGATTTTAGTTGGCGGTCAATCTATGGATAGAGGATTTACTATTGAAGGTTTGACTGTTACTTATATGCCAAGAAATTTAGGAGTTGGTAATGTTGATACAGTTCAACAACGTGCAAGATTTTTTGGATACAAACGCAGCTATTTAGGTTTTTGTCGTGTATTCCTTGACCAAGTTACAATTGATGCTTATACTTTTATTATAGAACATGAAGAAGATGTAAGAAACAGATTAGCAGAATTTGATATAAGCAATCAACATTTAAATGATTGGAATAGAGAAGCAGTTTTAGACCAAATGTTAAATTTAACAAGAGCAAATATTTTGTATGATGATATTGACCGAGACCGTTTCGGTAATGATTGGTTTAGGATTAACGCACCACACGACACAGAAACTTTTATTGAAACAAATAGAAATGCTTTATTTGAATTCTTAAATCCCAAAGCTGCATTATTTTCAGAAGATGAAGGACATGCAAACAGAACAGAAGATCAAAAACATTTGGTTGCAAGAGTTTCAATGCAGGAATGTTTGGAACACTTATTAAATAAATTAAAATATACAAGAGAAAGCGATTCTGCAATTTACTCCAGTTTAAGAGGAATACTGAAACGATATCTAGAAGAACATCCTGATGATGAATGTTTAATTTATTTAATGAGCGCAAACAGTTTAGATGATTGGAAAAGAAGAACTCGTAGGTTAGACAGAAATGATGAAATTCAGCAACTATTTCAAGGTCGAAACCCAAGAATAGGAGAAGTAATTTATCCAGGTGATTCAGAAATTAAAAATGAAAATCTTTTAACTATTCAAATTCATTTGCTTGATCTCAGAGATACCATTTTCACAAGCGTTCCAACACTTGCAATTTGGATTCCTGAGAATATAGGCAGAGATATAATAAGACAAGTATGAATCTAATTGAGTTATATGATACCCTTACCATCCCCGATGGAAATGAGAATTTTTTCAATGCCGTACAAATTCCCGATTATTCAAATTTTAGAATTGCAGTAGATTTTGAAGGTAATCCAATTATACTTTTGTCAGTTGCAAATGCAGTAAAGAACATAGCTTTAAAAAATTTTCGTCTGAAGTATTTACAACTTGAACAAAATATTGAATGCAAAATTTCAGAGAATGGCAAAAGCAGTTTTCAAACTTTCACTGTAATTACATTCACAAGTACCGATAGAAATCTGCAAGAGTATTTTTTGAGAATATCGGAAACCCTTATAAAGACATTAAACAATAAGCCTACACAACAGCAGATAATTGAATCATTGAATAAATTTGTTGAAGTGTTTCGTGCCTTGATAGATACGCCAACCAATACGGTTCAAGGTCTTTGGGCAGAGTTATTTTTGATTGACAATTCTGCAAATCCAAAAACGCTTTTGAATTATTGGCATAACATACCTGAGGAAAAATTTGATTTCAATTCAGGCATTGAAAAAATTGAAGTAAAAAGCAATTCATCCTTTGAACGCATTCATACATTTTCTTCTGAACAGCTAACTCCCCCAGTAGGAACACAAGTTTTAATCGCTTCAATTTTCGTCAGACAAAATAATGGAGGTCAAAATATTCAACAACTTGTTGACAGCATTATAACTCAAGTTCAAAATGACATAGACCTTACTGACAAACTTAACAACATTGTTTGCAAGACACTTGGTAATTCTTTAGAGCAGTCAATCAAAATAAAGTTTGACTACAATATTGCAAAAGATTCTTTATTGTTTTATAAGCATCAGGACATTAGCAAAATTGAGGAAATCCATATACCAAATGAAGTTTCAGAAGTGAGATATAAATCAGATTTAACAAATTTAAAACCAATCAAACCAAATGAATTAAAAACTGGTGGACAATTATATGAAGATATATAAGTAATACAATTTGCAAGTATAATTCTTCAAAAAAATTAGATAATTCCAATTTTTTTTATTCGCTCATATAAAAAAAACCACAGTTTCCCGTAGCGTTTATATTATTTTTTTTGAATTTTCTACCTTGCCATTAAAATTATGTTTTTATAATATTTGGGCGTGTCCCTCATTTCAATCGGGTCGGGCTGCTGCGGGGTGCGCTTCGCTCCCGTGCTTCGCACCGCATTCTGCGCCCTCCGCATCCCTCACGCAAAATTTAAGGTATGCCTACGGCATATTATTTCAATTGATTGATTTTCTTCAATTTTTTTCATTTTTTTTTAAGATATTACAATAATTTGCATATTTTTATGTTCAATAAACATATTATTAACATAAAAATATAAAACTATGGCATCAACAAGCGAAACTGGTCACGCAAAAAATGTTGCAAACTTTGAAGTTTTAATTTCATCTTGCACAGGTTACGGAACTCCATATAATCCGTCAAATACTAATCTTAAAGTTCCTCAGTTGCAAACTTTGCTTACGAATTCAAAAAGCGCATTATTAACTGTTAAAACAACTGGAACAACTTTCGAAAATGCACGCAATGCACGCGAAATTGTTTTAGCGCCTGCACCTATTAAAAAATTCTGTACACGTATTCTAAATGCTTTGGAAGCCACCAACGCATCAGCATTAACTGTAGATGATGCAAAAGCAATTAACAGGAAAATACAGGGTAAACGTGCCGGCGACAAACTACCCCCTCCTGTAACACCTCCAGTTGGCGGAACCACTCCAACTCCTCCTGAAGTAATTCAGATTTCCGTTTCTCAACAAAGCTATGACAGTTTAATTGATAATTTCAACAAGTTTGTTGTTTGCTTGGCTGCTGAACCCTCTTATGTTCCTAATGAAAATGATTTAAAAGTCACGGCTCTTAATACAACCCTGACAAATTACAGGACATTAAATACAGCCGTAATAAATGCTGCAATCCCTTTTAAAAATGCTATGATTGCACGTAATACAGTTTTATATCAGGCCGTCATAGGTTTAGTAGATACTGCCTTAGAGGTAAAGAAATATGTAAAATCTGTTTTCGGGGCAACAAGTCCGCAGTATAAACAGATTAGTAAACTTGAATTTAAAAGGATCACAAAATAAAAACTTTGAAAAGGGCTCAGAAATGAGCCTTTTTCTTTTAGTGTTCTTTGACACCCAAAAAGAATATAAGCTACTGCGCTGAGAATATTAGCTATATCTCTGGGAATGTTTCGACCTGCGCTGAGTGATTTTTGACCTGCGATAAAAATATAAGCGACTGCGCCAAGAGATTTTTGACCTGCTAAAAGAATATAAGCGACTGCACCGAGTGTTTTTTTACCTGCGCCGAGAATATGACCGCCTGCGGCGAGTGATTTTTCACCTGCGACAAGGGAATAAACGACTGCAAAAAGAATACTTGCTCCTGCTCTCAGCTCATGGACAGTTTTGTCGCTGATACACCCATCAGCACAATGTAAAGCACTTTTGCAGCTTAATTTTAAAGGCAGATACTTGTGTGGCTGCAAAACAGCTTTCCATTTTCAACCCACTACCGGCAGTAACCTATTCTCCGCAAACAAAATTTCCTTCCCTTCTGTAAAAATTTAAACCCCGACACTCACTCCTCCCCTGACTTTATCTCTCCGACAGGTCAGTACATGACAAAAATCTGACTGTTCTTTTATGGCAAGACAAAAAGTTAAACCGCCAGCCCCTAACTTATGTCTGCTTCAATGCCGCTCGACTTGCACTTCGGACAAATAAGTCTTATCTTTGACTGACTAAACTGCGGTAGACAAGTCCGTACTTTGACAGCGGCACTAAAGCAGCCATGTGTCGTTATACACAATAAGCTTGTTAATAAAATAAATAAATATATGACTTTTATTCATGCCGACATGATTGATATTTACTTATATTTGCATGATATTCATTGAGCCATACGGTTGACTTTATCTC
>JBEKEO010000209.1:0-5561 GCA_050013795.1 Bacteroidales bacterium | reverse complement strand
ATTCGCATAAAGCGAATCGCCACCTCTTTCCCCATAAGAAAATAAATAAACAGTCATTCCGAATGAAACGAAGTGAAATGAGGAATCTAAAAATGGGAAATACTTATTTGTATAACATAAGCAGACAAATCATTAGCGAATAATAAAGCACCTCATGGAAACAGAGCCATTCTGTATGCCTTCGTGGGTAAAGCTTATCTGTTCATTTTTATTCATCATACTAATAATGTACAACATAGGGATATAATGGTCGGGAGTTGGAATGGCAAGGCTTACTGACTTTGAAACAGGGAAAGGGTTAAGAAGTTTCTCCACATCTTTTTCCAATAGTAATTTCTTAAACACTTCGTCCGCTTCTGTTGCCCAATCGAAAGGAGGAGCATCATCGTTGAAATCAATTCTTCTCAAATTATGGACAAGGTTGCCGCTTCCGATAATCAACACACCTTCATCGCGCAGGAAACCCAATGCTTTCCCGACATCGTAATGATATTGAAAAGGCTTATCCAGGTCGATGCTCATTTCAAGCACAGGTATGTCCGCTTCAGGGTACATATGCTTTAACACCGCCCACGATGCATGATCAAGACCATAGTCCTTATCAATTCTTATTTTGAAATCCTTTAGCTTTTTAGCAATCAGCTCAGCAGTTTCGGGAGAACCCTTACAGGGATAAGTTATATTATACAGTTCATCCGGGAAACCATAAAAATCGTAAATGGTTTCAGGCATTGGCGCTGCGCTGATAGATGTTCCGTTTGTCATCCAATGTGCCGAAACCACAAGAATGGCTTTTGGCAATGGGAGTTCTTTACCCAGTTTATGCAGTTGCTGGGTATATGAATTATCGAACAGAACATTCATAGGCGAACCATGACCAATAAATAAAGCAGGCATTTTCATAATAATGGATTAAGAAAGATAAAAGTACAAAGAATCTTTTATATTTTTGAAAGAAAATACAATAATGATACAGCAAACAGTATTCACATTGCCGCAATACAACAGGGGCTTTCATCTTGTAAGCGATATTATATTGAAACAACTTCCAACTTTGCCCGAAAAAGGATTACTTAATGTTTTTATTCAGCATACATCAGCCGCTCTTACCATTAATGAGAATTTCGATTCTACCGTTCGCAGGGATTTTGAAACATTCTTTAATAAACTAATTCCCGATGGCAGTTCTTATTTCGCCCACGATTCCGAAGGCGATGATGATATGCCCGCACATCTGAAAGCATCGCTGCTGGGACAATCATTAACAATACCTATAACAAACAGCAGGCTGAACCTTGGCACATGGCAGGGGATCTATCTCTGCGAATTCAGGAATAATGGAGGAAGAAGAAGGATTGTTATCACGGTTTATTCCTGATCTCCCTATTTTTTCGTAACTTTGTATTTGTTGTTTTTCATTAATACCAATGATTTTGACTAATGTCAATTAATAATACAAATAGAATCGAACTGAAAGTAGAAGGAATGGATTGTACCAATTGCGCTCTTGGAATTAAGAAGCAATTGGAAAAGGATGGTTTTAAGGCTGTAGATGTAAGCTTTACCAATGCGGAAGTGAGTTTTGAATCGGTTGATGATGCACGGCTTCAGAAGGCAAAACAACGGATACGTTCCATGGGTTACACAGTTGTGGAAGATGATAGCATCAACAAGAAATCATTCCTCACGCTTGAAATGAAATTCATCATATCGCTTGTATTTACAGTCCCACTGTTAATTTCAATGCTTCTCCCCTATCATTTGTTCCATGATCCTTATTTCCAGCTATTGCTTACAATTCCTGTGTTTGCTATCGGAGCCTGGCATTTCGGACGCAGCGCATTCCAGTCATTAAAAGCCGGTGTACCCAATATGGATGTATTGATAATACTTGGCTCAACTGCAGCTTTTTTCTATAGTCTTTATGGAACAATCGGGAATTTAGGACACGATTACCAGTTTTACGAAACTACTGCAAGTATCATAACACTAATACTTTTAGGAAATCTTCTTGAACACCGCTCAGTAAAACGAACTACTTCTGCAATTGATGATCTGGTGAAACTTCAGAAAACAAAAGCAAAAAGAATTTCAATAATAAATGGCATTGAAAGTATAGAAGAAATAGATGCTTCGCAGGTTAAGACAGGTGATTTGCTGCTGGTAAATACAGGCGATAAGATTCCTGTTGATGGAAATATCTTTTGGGGCAACGGCAGTATTGATGAAGCTATGATCTCAGGTGAAAGCCTTCCCGTTGATAAAGCTGAAGGTTCGCAAGTAACCGGTGGGACTATTTTGGTTTCAGGAAGCATAAAGATAAAAGCGACTGCCATTGGTAAAGAAACTGTTCTTGCGCAAATAATAGAAATGGTAAAGCTAGCCCAGCAGGATAAACCACGTATGCAAAACCTAGCCGATAGGATATCTGTCATATTTGTGCCGGTAGTGGTTGGAATTGCAATCCTCACTTTCCTTATTTCATATTTTATTGTTGGAATCAATTTCCAACCTTCGCTTATGCACAGCATAGCCGTGCTGGTTATTGCCTGTCCCTGTGCCCTTGGCTTAGCCATACCAACAGCAGTTGTTGTCGGAATAGGAAGAGTGGCTAAGAATGGGATCCTTATAAAAGGAGGAAGCACACTCGAGAAGTTTGCAGGAATTAAAAGAGTGGTGTTTGATAAAACAGGAACACTAACAACAGGAAAGTTCGAGGTCAAAAAGCTTTTTGTTTCAGGAATAACAGAAGAAAAAACAAAATCAATATTGTTATCACTTGAAAAACATTCTTCTCATCCAATAGCAAAATCAATAGTCTCAGCTTATGAGAAATCTGCAATTATTGATTTTAAGACTGTGAATGAGCAAAAAGGACTTGGCATTGAAGCCTTGGATAGTGGAGGGAACACATATAAAGCCGGTTCTTATACTTTAGCATCACATCTTACAAAAGATGATTCACACACTGTTTACCTGCTCGAGAACGATAAGCTTATTGCATGGCTTGACGTGGAAGACGAGATCAAACCCGAAGCTGCCTCTGCAATTAAATTTCTGAAAGCACATGGTATCAAAACAGTTCTGCTTAGCGGCGACAGGAAAGGCAAATGTGAATACCTTGCCAAAGAAACAGGTATTGAAGAAGTATTTTCCGAACAGCTTCCTGAAGAAAAACTTAGGATTATTGAAGAATTCACAAAGAATAGCGATACTGCTATGGTCGGCGATGGGATAAACGATGCTCCTGCATTGGCAAAAGCCACGGTGGGAATATCTTTAAGCAATGCCACACAGATTGCAATAAAATCTGCTCAGATTGTTTTATTAAAAGGCAATTTAAATCTTTTGTCAAAAGCATGGTCAATAAGCAGTATTACACATACCACCATTAAACAAAACCTTTTCTGGGCGTTCTTCTATAATATCATTGCAATTCCTATTGCTGCATTTGGCTTCCTTAATCCTATGATAGCTGCAGCATCTATGGCTTTCTCAGATGTTTTTGTCGTGGTGAATTCGTTAAGGCTGAGAAGCAAAAAACTGAAATAAAAAATCCCTTCAATAAATGAAGGGATTTAATATCATTCTTTAAACCAAATTTACATCTTCGGAGTAGTTATTTCTCGTACTGTAATACCTTTTGGAATTTCAAATCTGTCAGCAGGAACAGATACATTTTCTTGTATTTTAGTAGCCGTAACGGTTGCCTTCATTCCTCCCATATCTACTTCTGATTTTAGAGGAATACCATTCCATACACAATAAGTAGATTTCATTTTAAGTGTGGGGTCATCCATAAAATACTTATCGCATGTTTTGCCAAGAACTACCTCAGTCCCCTGTTTGGTAATCTTCATTTGTTTCATCATATCATCGCTGAGCTTACTGAAATCAATATCCTTATGATTGCCGGAAGTAGGTGCTTTCACCTTTGTTCCTGTCTTTTTTACTAAATCAATATTATACATGTACCCGTCTTTAGTAAAACTTAAATTATGCATCTCTGTTTTTCCCAAAGCGCCCATATCAATCTCCCCACTAGTTTCATTACTTCTTTTATTGCCATAATCATCAAAATACATGGTAATGGTTTGTTTCATTCCCATCGTTTCTGTAACCATTGTAACAATACCTGATTTTAATTTATACATCCCGTTACTGGCAGCTTTTGCAATACTGTCTTTAATTTTAGTTGAATCAGTTGAACTTCCTGATTTTTTTCCACCGCCTGAACAGGATACCAGTGCGGACATCATGATTACAATTGCATAAATGAATAATTTTTTCATAAATTTAATTTTTTGATTAATAGATTTATTTTGGTTTTAAAGTTTAATGAATTCTACTCTCCTATTCTTTGCTTTTCCTTCAGAAGTTGAATTTGGTGCAATTGGCTGTGTGGCACCCATGCCGTCTGTTTGCATTCGTGCATTATCTATACTGAATGTGGAATTAAGCGCAGCTTTTACTGCAGCAGCACGCCTTTTGGAAAGATCAAGATTTAATGCATCACCCCCGTCGCTATCGGTATGCCCTACAATTTTAATTTTAACAGTGGGATTGTCATTCAGTACGCCGGCTATTTCCTTAAGCGTTCCATATGATTCGGGTTTCAGCTTGTCGGAGCCGGAATCGAAATAACATCCGTAAGAAACAATCTTGCCTTCTGTCATAAGTTTACTCCTCATATCAGGCAAACCAACAGCAATACGTATGTTACTTATCATAGCAGCGCCTGCTTCAAAGCGGATACGGTCCATTTTTACGCTGGCAACAGGAAAAGCTTTTGGTAAGTCGATAATTTTATTTTGTTCCAGGTACAAACGAACCCTTGATTTCTGCACCCATACAGCTATATGATATTTCTGATTTATTTTTTGGTAATAGTTCTCGTTATCATTATATCCGTCCAATCCAAGTCCTTCTCCTCCATCCGAATTGATATAAGTTCTATAACCGGGTCTGCCTGTATATTCGCAGCTGAAAAGGAAACCTGCCTTCCCCGGAATTGCCCCCCAATCATATGCTCTGGGATTTTCACTCTGGATAATGCGAAAGTCGTATCCTGCCATACTATTATCTTCGCCATTAACAGGTACAATATCGTATTCAATGGTATAATTATCAGGGAGGTTCAGTAAACTGTCTGTCCAAATGGCATTGTCTTTCATTGAAAATTTCGCCCAATGTCCCGGAAATAGATTGGTGGTCACCACTTCGGCTGAACCGTTAGTATTCCATAATGCGGGAAAATCGCCAACAGCATCCTGAGAGAAATCATCATAATATATTACTTTCTCACCTGGTACAAAATCATATTTAGAGTATGACTGTAGTGTATTATCTTTTTTTGTTGTAGTATTAGAAGTTGATGGGCCGGAATTAGTTTGAGTAGATGAACTTCCCGAAGTTTTGGAAGTATCTTTTGCAGTTTTGTCTTTCTTTTTGAAAACACCTTCCACTTTGTTAAGTCCTTTGTCAACACCGTTATCAATATCATTATTGGCATGATCGGAAGATTTATCTTTTACTGTATTCAACGGATTATTGATCTGTGA
>JBEKEO010000208.1:0-5563 GCA_050013795.1 Bacteroidales bacterium | reverse complement strand
TCTCATCTTGGTTATTCAGAATGTGCTGGGCGTTAAGCCTGAAAGTATTTTGAATTTATTAAACCCTTATTCAATTATTGGGTTTATTGCCGGAGGCGCAGTGATTTATTGGTTTACGGGTGCATCAATGCAAGCTGTTACAACAGGGGCACACCGTGCAGTAGAATATATCAAAAAGAATATCAATTTAGATCCAAATGCTCCTAAAAAGGCAGATGTTGAGAAATCAAAGGAAGTGGTTAAAATATGCACGCAATATGCTCAAAAAGGGATGTTTAATATATTTATCGGAATTTTCGCATTTGCACTGGCTTTTGCTTTCTTCTCATCACCTGGTAATGTTGGTTCAACGGCAGATGTTGCCGAAAAAGCAAAGCTTTCCGCGCCTGTTTCCTTTTTTGTTAGTTATTTGATTTCTATTGCTGTGTTTGGATTGTTTCAGGCAATCTTTATGGCAAATGCCGGCGGAGCATGGGATAATGCAAAGAAAGTGGTTGAAGTCGACCTGAAAGAAAAAGGCACGCCTCTTCATGATGCAACCATTGTGGGAGATACAGTTGGTGATCCGTTTAAAGATACCTCTTCGGTTGCTTTGAATCCTATTATTAAATTTACTACATTATTCGGAGTTCTTGCCATGGAAATTGCAATATCCGAAGCATTTAGAGACGCAGCTCCTTATGTTGGGTTGGTTTTCTTTATTGTTGCACTAATTTTTGTATGGAGATCGTTTTACAAAATGAGAATCAAAAAATAACAGAAGAAACAACATTCAGATATAAGCCCCTTGATTATTAATGGGGCTTTTTTTATTTTGTTTTCTTGGCTTCAATTATGATAAAATCAGCAATAATAAATGCGGCAGCTCCAGCAAAAGTTCCCAGTATCGCAGATTTTACTTTCTTTTGGGTAGCAATAGTTTTATATCCATTAATAAAATTATTATCATTGCCATAAGTTTGTTTAATATCATCTGGCGCTTTTATTTTTGTACCAAGTAATCCCATTCCGAGACCATAAACAACCGGAGTAAAAAATCCCCAAAAATCTATTTGCGTAGTAACAGCGAAACCTATAGCAAAGCCTCCTACAGTGACCCAGGGAACTTTATAGTATTTCATCGCGGCTCTTTCTCCAAGGATGTAATGCTCCATTTCATGAATTGAAAGAATGTATCCAAGTCCAGAATCCTGTTGGTAAACCTGCCTATTGGTCTTATTGGCATAATTGATAGAATAGATGTCAAGCAGGTCAACTGCTTTTTGTTTAAGTTTCCCCCTGATTTCAATATCATATTTAAGAAGGGCGCTATTTTGTTCTTCATGAATACTTCTTGGAACGATTTGCTTACCATTCATAAGGTTAATAGTATCTTGGGAAAAAACCACAGATGATTTTACCATGATAAAAACACACAAGCAAAATATTAAAAGAAACTTCATAGTAGTTTAATCATATTTACAAAGTAAAAATACTCAATTCTTGATCATTTGTAAAGCAAAAAAACAAATTTTTTAGAACATTAAGCAGAATTTGATTATTAATTTAGTAACAAATAGTATAATATTGCCGGAAATTGAGGATTATCAGCTTGTTTGAAGTTGATTAAAAAAGAATGAATATCTTTTCCTTAAAAATAATTTACTTCTATATTTGCACAAAAATTCACAACATCGATTATTCAACTTATTACTATGATTACAGATAATTTTACATTCAGACACGTTGGACCAGGAGCAGAAGAAACTAAAAAGATTTTAAATTTTATCGGTATTGCTTCTATTGATAAGCTTATTGAAGAAACTATCCCATCATCCATCCGGATAAAAGAACCATTAAAGTTACCAAAGGGAATCAACGAATACGAATACATCAACAGGTTAAAAGAAATTGCTTCGAAAAATAAAATATATAAATCTTATATAGGACAAGGATATTACAATTCAATAACTCCCGGCGTGATAACCCGAAACATCCTAGAAAATCCAGGTTGGTACACTTCATATACGCCTTATCAGGCTGAGATTTCACAGGGGCGATTAGAAGCATTGCTGAATTATCAAACCATGATTATTGATATGACAGGTATGCCGATTGCCAATGCTTCTTTGCTCGATGAAGCTACTGCTGCTGCTGAAGCTATGATTATGTTTCATAATATCCGTAGCAGGGATGCTGTGAAAAGAGGAGCCAATACCTTCTTCGTTTCTGAAGATATATTCGCACAAACAATTGATGTACTTATCACACGTGCTGCACCTTTAGGTATAAACCTAATTGTTGGGAAACATAAGGAATATGTTTTTAATGATAAAGTATTTGGTGCCATCATACAATATCCAAATAAATCAGGTGTAATAATGGATTATTCGGAATTTGTGACTAAAGCACATACAAACAGCACTTTTATAGCAGTTGCTGCTGATTTAATGAGTCTTGCATTACTTACTCCTCCGGGAGAATGGGGCGCAGATGTGGTTGTTGGCACAACTCAGCGATTTGGATTACCAATGGGTTTTGGCGGACCACATGCAGGTTATTTTGCCACAAAAGAAGAGTTCAAGAGAAGCATCCCCGGAAGAATTATAGGTGTTTCTGTAGATGCCAATGGCAACAGGGCTTTACGCATGGCTTTGCAGACCAGGGAACAGCATATTAAAAGGGAAAAAGCAACTTCAAATATTTGTACATCACAAGTACTGCTTGCTATAATGTCGGGCATGTATGCTGTTTATCATGGCTATGAGGGCATAAAAAATATTGCTTTCGATATTCATAAACAGGCTTGTATCCTTTCGGAAGAGCTTGCAAAAATTGGATATAAACAATTGAACGAAACCTTCTTTGATACTCTTGAAATAGAATTACCAGATAATGTTTCGATGGAAACCATCAGGGAAAGTGCATTAGAGCAGAAAATGAATTTTAATTATATTTCAGATAAATTTATTGGAATCAGTATTGATGAAACCACGGATACAAATGATTTGACACATATATTGATAATTTTCGCTTCTGCCAATAAAAAGCATTTCTTAGGAATAAATTGCTCTTCTTGCGATTGTAAGCTTCATTCAAATTTAATGCGGGCAAGCAAATATTTGCAACACCCTGTTTTCAATTCACATCATTCAGAAACGGAAATGATGAGGTATATCAAAAAGCTTGAAATCAAAGACCTTTCTCTTAATCGCTCTATGATACCTCTTGGCAGCTGCACCATGAAACTTAATGCCGCCACTGAAATGTTTGCCCTTAGTTGGCCTGAGTTTGGCGCTATTCATCCTTTTGTTCCAGCCGACCAGGCTGAAGGATATCATCAACTGATCAGTGAGCTGGAAAAGGATCTTTGTGAAACAACCGGTTTTGCAGGCATTTCCTTTCAGCCTAATTCCGGTGCTGCAGGCGAATATGCAGGATTGATGGTTATCAGGGCATATCATATCAGCAAGGGGGATGGTAAAAGAACCATTGCCCTAATTCCTGCTTCTGCACATGGCACTAACCCTGCCAGCGCTGTAATGGCCGGCATGCAGGTGGTTGTGGTGAAATGCGATGAAAAAGGGAATATAGATGTTAAAGATCTGAAAGAAAAAGCTGTTCAATATAAAGAAACACTTGCAGCTTTGATGGTTACTTATCCTTCCACCCACGGAGTATTTGAAGAAGAAATACTTGAAATTATTAAGATAATCCATGCTAACGGCGGCCAGGTTTATATGGATGGAGCCAACATGAATGCACAAGTGGGGCTTACTAATCCCGGCATTATCGGTGCAGATGTTTGCCATCTGAATCTGCATAAAACCTTTGCTATTCCTCATGGCGGAGGCGGGCCCGGCGAAGGTCCTATCGGAGTTGCAAAGCATTTGCTTCCTTTCCTCCCTTCTCATACAATGGTGAAAACGGGCGGCGATAAAGCCATACATGCAGTATCTGCTGCTCCTTTCGGAAGTGCGATGATTTTGACGATCTCTCATGCTTACATCAAATTAATGGGTGGTGACGGACTTACCGAAGCAACTAGGTATGCCATACTGAATGCCAATTATATAAAATCAAAGTTGGAGAATCATTATCCAATACTTTACACTGGCAGTAAAAGCCGGGTGGCCCACGAAATGATACTCGACTGCAATTCATTCAAGAAGACTACCGATATTGAGGCTATAGATATTGCCAAACGTCTTATGGATTATGGTTTTCATGCTCCAACGGTTGCATTCCCCGTCCATGGTACGTTAATGGTTGAACCTACCGAAAGTGAGCCTTTGGCAGAGTTGGACAGGTTTTGCGATGCGATGATTTCCATACGTAATGAGATAAGGGAGATTGAAGAGGGCAAAGCCGATAAGGCAAATAATGTAGTAAAGAAAGCTCCCCATACATTGAAGGCTGTTTTGGCTGACAAATGGGAAGCTCCTTATTCACGGACAAAAGCTGCATTTCCTATGGAAAGTTTGAAGGAAGATAAATACTGGCCCGCTGTTGCAAAAATAGATGATGCATACGGCGACCGTAACCTTGTTTGCTCCTGCTAGGGCAAACAGGCTTATTCTTTTATAATACTTACTTCTGTTCTTCTGTTCTTGGATCTGCCTTCTTCGGTTGAATTGTCAGCAACAGGCATTGTATCGCCATAACCAATAGCCGTTATCCTGTTTGAAGCAATGCCTTTATTAATAATATAATTTCTAACAGCATTAGCGCGATCCTGCGAAAGCTTCATGTTTACTTCGTGTGTTCCGGTATTGTCAGTATGCCCGTCTATTTCAATAATAAGAGTGGGTTTTAATTCCATTACTTCATAAAGGTCGTTCAGCGCTTTATATGACGTGGGTTTCAAAGTAGCCAACCCTGTATCGAAAAAAACATTGTCAAGAGTGTATGTTTTAGGCGGGTCTATTTGTACAGTGAGGTTTGAAGTATATTTACCAGGTTTGTCAGGAATTTCCACTTGGCTGTAATTGGTGCTATCGGTAAAATCTTTATACTTTACTATATAAGTATCGCCTTTAGGGATGAGAAGCGAAAATTTTCCTTTTGAATCGGTTTTTCCCGAATATATTTGTTTTGTTTTTATACTTTCGAGAATAATAATATCGTTAGGACGTGGCATATCCTGAAAGTTGGTAACTTTAACATTCATCAGCGCATCGGTTTCGGTTGGCTGCAATGTTTGAGTGTCCTGGGAAAAGGAAAATAAACTAAAAGGAACTGTCGCAAGAAGAAAAATAAGTCTTTTCATAAGTATGTGTTTTATGATTCAAAAGTAGATATAATTTGTATTTCCATGAAACATTATTTTAATTATCAAAATTAGTACCAAAAGTTGAAAGTTATAAGTAATTAATGCGAAGTTCTTAGTTCAACTGTTCGTCATATGTCGCAAAGACATTATTCCGAAGTCAATATTAAGCGTCCTTGCTATAAGATGTGATGAAATTGTTATATGAAAGAAAAAATATTTATATTTGACGGAGAATAAATTATTGCTTAACTAAAAAATATTACTATGAAAAAATTATATAGTTTATTTTTAATTATTCTGACTACTGGCATA
>JBEKEO010000207.1:0-5621 GCA_050013795.1 Bacteroidales bacterium | reverse complement strand
GAGCGCACAACCATGATAGGCACACTGAAAGCTTTGGGCGCTTCAAACCTAAGCATACGCAAAATATTTCTTTATACTTCAGCTAACCTTATTGGCAGAGGGCTGGTATGGGGAAATATTGTAGCCATTGCACTTTGCCTGCTGCAGCAAAAGTTCGGTATTATAACACTGTCGCAGCAAGATTATTATTTATCTACAGTGCCTATAAACCTCAACCTATGGCCCATTCTTATGCTGAATGCTGGCACACTGATTGTTTGCATGCTGATGCTGATAATCCCTTCTTTTATTGTTTCAAAGATCAGCCCGGTGAAAGCGATAAGGTTTAGCTAAGAGTGCCTAAAATGCCTAGAGTATTTAATGTTAAATAAGTTTGCAGGAGGCAGCAGCAGTAGGCAGTTCGATATTCGCTATTCTTTGTTCATCATTCATTTTGAGTTTCCATATTTATATTAGACATTTTCATATAAAACACGTAAAAATGCCTAAACAAATCAGGCATTTTAGTCCTCTTTCAGTCTATAATGTAATTGTAATTTTGTTTTGTTGCAATATGCAAAAAATATATGCTTTCCACTTTCATGAAAAACTGTAGCTGTTTTTGATAAATGGAATTTTATATATTTGTAAAACATATTAAAGATATTAAAATATGTTATAGTCTGAATGGCTTCTTTAATCAATTTTCTTTAAATGAAATCATTTTTTAAGATCATTATATTCTCGTTGTTTCTTTCTTCGCTTACTTCATTGTTATATGCGCAGGGGAAGAAAGATACCATAGCCGATCCTACAGGTTATCTTTCGCTGGGTGCGCGAAACTGTTTCAGCAGCTTTTTCTCACAGGGAAGAGCATTCGTGGGTACCGGAGCCGGAGGGGAATTTGAGTTGCACATTACCAAGGATTTTAATTCACATTGGTTTGCCGATTGGATTGTAAGCAATGTGGCTAACCTTGCTCAAAGATATGATTTCCACAGTGGATTTTCCATGATGCCTCAGGTACTCTCACCCCGTGTTGGTGACAAGCACCTCGCAGTATTTCCGCTTGCAGGCATCTGTATCGACTATACTAAACTTTCAATAACTACGGGCGAAAATAAAACAGCAGGACCAGATTTTATTGAAAGATACAGTTTTGCGATACAGGGCGGATTAGGAGTAACTTTGCCCGTTTCAAAAAGATTGGATGTTTCATTAGAAGCCCATTACATGTTACATATAGGAACTTGTGTAGGCATTAACCTTTATGGAAATGATGTACAACTTATCAAAATGAAACCCGCCGGGAATTTATGCCTCGAAGGTCATTATGTTCTGGCGGTGAGTATGGATTTTAAACTATTCAGATTATGGGTAAAAAGATCATCATAAAACCCTGTTGATTTATTATTATTATTTAACATAATTGAGTTAATTTTGCTATACCCTTATCATATTCACATGATATATAAACTAAAGAATATCGCAATCGTTCTGTTTTTTTCTTTGCTAACTTCTTTGATGTATGCGCAGGGAAAGAGAGATACCATAACCGATCCTACAGGTTATCTTTCGCTGGGTGCGCGAAACTGTTTCAGCAGTTTTTTCTCGCAGGGAAGGGCATTCATAGGCACAGGGGCAGGAGGTGAATTTGCAGTGCGCATCGCTAAGGATTTTAATTGCCATTGGTTTACCGATTGGGTTGTAAGCAATGTTGATAACCTTGCCCAGAGGGATGATTTGCATGGCGGGTTTTCCATGATGCCACAGGTATTATCACCAAGGATTGGAAACAGGCACCTCGCAATGTTTCCCCTTGTCGGAATATGTCTCGACTACTCAAAATTTTTAATAACTACAGGTAAAAATATTTCTTCCGGTCCAAACTTTGTTGAACGATACAGTTGGGCAGTTCAGTGCGGACTCGGGGCAACTTTGCCTGTTTCCAGCAGGTTGGACTTTTCATTAGAAATGCAATATATGTTACACATGGGAACTTGTGTAGGCATTAACTTATATGGTAATGAAGTACAACTGTTAAAAATGAAACCTGCAGGAAATGTATGCCTTGAAGGTCATTATATTATATCGCTAAGTATGGACTTTAAACTTTTCAAATTATGGGTAAAAAGATCATCATAAAAGTTCTGTTGATATTGGCTCTGCCCAATTTCCTTTTCGCCCAGAAAATGGATACAACAACATCCTTAAGCCACTTATTGATAGTGCAGGCCACTATTTCTCCCGGTTTTTGGTTTTACAAAAAAGGTTTATGGAATTCATATTTCCATTGCACACTCGAATGGTGTTTTGATAAAAGGGTATCTGTTCGTGCCGATGGTTCTTATTTTTTTTCCTCACAGGGCTACGCACAGGGCGATTACCAGCCGATAAGAACGAATAATAGCCTGCTGCTTGGCGCGTTTTATCATTGCCCAAAGAAAAAAGGCGACTTTTATTTCGGTATTCAGCCGGGCGCTGCATGTGTGCAGCAAAACACGTACAAATTTAACGACAGCATCATTAAAAACCCCCAGCTTAAGGTTGTACCTTTAATCACTGCAACTGTCGGAGCCAATTATTTCTTCTGGAAATATATGAATATGTTTGCCGGCATAAAATATATTCATGGCACATATATTCCTCCTTACGGAAATACAATCCCTCTCGATGAAATACGTATTTCATTTGGAATTGGATGGCATGTGCAATTCAAAAAAGATAATGTTCATGCAATTGGATATAAATAAAATATGAATCAATAAAGGATTATAAACATCATATATTATAATTATGAAAAAGAGAATTTGGATTTACTCATTAATAGCAATGGGATTTGTATTAATTCTTGCAAGCAGTTGTGATAAGGAAAAAACCGTACCGGTTTTAGCAACAATTGCTGTAAGCAACATTACTACAACTTCAGCAAGTTGCGGGGGAAATATTACCGGCGGTTGTAAACTGGTATCTGTACGCGGCGTATGCTGGAGCACAACGGCAAATCCTACTACTGCCGACAGTAAAACATCCGATGGCACAGGACAGGGAAGTTTTACAAGCGCAATTACCGGCTTATCTTCCAATACAACATATTATGTGAGGGCTTATGCCACCAATTGTGTGGGTACCGGATATGGTAGCGATATATCGTTTACAACTCAGCAATAATAAGTGAGATTAAGATAGCGATAAGCCTGACTGCCGAACTATTCTTTAATAAACTTCCTCACTTCTACCCCTTTTTCCGTTCTAACTTCCACAACATAAACCCCGCACGGAAAAGCTGAAACATCTATAATGGTTTTATTGCCCGTTGCAGTATAGGTATTTATAAGCTGACCTTGAATGTTGGTAATTTCTATTACTCCTAGCTGCGGTGTTTCTATAGTCAAGTTATTAAAGGCTGGATTTGGATAAACCTTTATCTGATTTAATAATTTATTTTCCTTAATTCCATTAGTTCCGTGAACTACAGTTACAGATATAATTGAATTTGGAGATTTAGACAAATAAGAAGAATCGCAATACTCATTTGTGCATCCTACGGAATCGGTAACAGTAAGGCAAATGGTATAGTTTCCTGAAGAAGCGTATGTATGTGTTGGATAAGCAATGGAATCATAAGTGCCATCACCCCAGCCCCATAAATATGATAAGGGCGGTATCCCTGCTGCCTCATTTGTAACAATGTAATGATGCGGTGTTGTAGTATCAGGAGATAAAGTAAAAGCTGCTGAAATCAAAGAGTCAATTGAAACATTGTAACAAGTTGCGCTTAACGCTGTACAACCATTTGCATCAGTATAATTAACACATATTGTATTTGTTCCCCCGTTATTCCATGTTACGACCGCCGAATCCATACCCCCTGCCAGCAATGTACCTCCGGGTGATACCGTCCAATTATAAGCTGTCATGCCCGCTTGTGTAACATATATATTGCCCGCCGATCCAGTACACGCCTGAGTTGGTCCAGTAATAGATGGTACAGGCAAAGGATTTACGATAACTATAATGGAATCCTCTCCTGAACAACCCTGACCATCTGTAACAGTAACTTTATATTCGCCTGCTAATGCTGCTGAAATGGTATCTGAAATTGCCCCTGTCGACCACGCATAGGTTGCAAAGCCGGCTCCAGCTTCAAGAGTGGTGGCATTTCCCGAACATACTGCTGTATTGCCTGTTATTATAGGAGTGAGGCTTGGAACTACATTTACATACACGTCAGTAGATGCCGAGCAGCCTGTTGAATCGGTAACAGTAACTATATATGTCCCGGATGTAGTTACATAAATAGCTTGTGTGGTAGATGCCGTTGACCATGAATATGTGGAATAGTCTGTTGTCTCATAAAGGGCAGCAGTATCTCCCGAACAAATTATTATCGGCCCTGCAATATAAGGGACTGGACCTGGATCAACAGTAACTAATTTCATTGTAGTCGCCGTGCAGCCATAGTTGTTCATAACGGTAACAGTATAATAACCTGTTGTTGCCACATTAATAGTTTGGGTTGTTGCCGCCGTTGACCATGAATATGAAAAATAGCCACCTCCTGCATCAAGAGTCGTTGTTTGTCCCGCACAAATTGATGAAGAGCCTGTTATGGTTGGCGTTGGCAACGAATTCACTATTATTGTCGCGCTGTCACAGCCTGAAATTCCGCATGCGTTTGCCCATGACGCATAATACGTTGTTGTAATAGCAGGAGCAGGTGTTGTAATTATTGTGCCAGTTCCAATTGAGGCACCCCCGCAACTGACAAACCAGTTTAGTACTGTACCGCTTCCGCCTATTGCAGTTAATGTAATGGTTGGTCCTGTCCCAGAGCAAAAATTATTAGTGTCTCCTGATAATGCTAACGGAGCTACCGGTAATGGATCTACAGTAACGTTATAAACTGTGACTATTGTATCAGTACATCCATTTATATCTATATAATTTACATTTACCGTTTCTGCCCCTGGCGTATTCCATGTTACTGTAATACAGTCTGCTCCGCCCGCCGTTATTGTTCCCCCTGATGAAACCGTCCATGCATAACCCGTCATTCCCGATTGTGTACAATATACATTTCCGGTTGTTCCGGCACATACAGGATTTGGACCTGTTATGGTTGGTACAGGCAAAGGATTAACGGTAAGTGATGTAATTGCTGTAGCAGTATTAGAAGCATCATCTGTAACAGTAACTGTATATGTGCCGGCAGGTAAATGAGTTGCTGTTTGAGTTGTTTGTGGTGGTGTGGTACTCCATAAATATGTATATGGTCCTGTGCCTCCGCTTGGAGTGGCGGTAGCAGTTCCATTTGAATCATTATAACACACAGGGGGTGATGTGGCACTTACTGTTAATTGCCCAAATGATGATAGCGAAGAGATCATCAATAGAAGAAGAATAAGTTTTTTCATGGCTTAATGTTTTATTTATTCTTTTATAAACTTCTTCATCGCAACTCCTTTTTCCGTTGTTGCTTTTATAAAGTACACGCCTCTTACAAAATTGCTACAATTTATAGTTTTGGAAGTGGTTGTGTAAAGCATCCTTCCTGTAATATCTATAATCGCAATTTCCTTTATTGGTAAAGTTGTTTGTATTTGCAAATTATCAGTAACAGGGTTGGGATAAACCTCTAT
>JBEKEO010000206.1:0-5656 GCA_050013795.1 Bacteroidales bacterium | reverse complement strand
TCTACCGGTGCAAGCGAATATTCTTTTTCAAAGCCTTATAGCGAAACTACTGCAAAAACGATTGATGAAGAATTGAGCATCATGGTTGAAAGTGCATATCAGCGTGCAAAAAATATTTTACTTGAGAATAGGGATAAGTTAGAAAAACTTGCCCAACGTCTGCTTGATAAAGAAGTAATCTTCAGAGAAGATCTTGAGGAAATTTTCGGTAAGCGCCCCTATGATGTTGAAGAAACTGACAATATTAAAGAAGAAATAAAAATCAATACCGACAAACCTGCAAATATTGTTGCAAGTGTAGGGGAAAATTCTGGTACCGTAGCCAGTATCCCGAAGGAAGAAAACCCTAAAACCTGATCTATGGAAGATAGTACTCAGCGAGAAAAAATATTGAAACGGGTTCGGAATTCATTGATTTACAAAACCGACAATCCTTTCCCAAACCCGGATTTTGAATCAAATATTTATAAGGAAATGACTGATTCACCTGAAGTGGTTTTTGCCGAAGAATTTATTAAAGTATCCGGTAAATTTGTGTATTGTGAATCGGAAAATGAATTTGTTGAAAACATGAAAGCATTGATAAATGAAAATCAATGGACAAATATTTTTTGCAAAGAGGATAAAGTTAAAAAGATTCTTGAAACTGGGAATATCCCTTTTCTATCAGATGAAAGCGATCTACATGAAATTGAAGTTGGAATTACTCAATGTGAATACCTGATTGCAAGACTTGGTAGCATAATGGTTTCATCGAGGCAGCAATGCGGAAGAAAAATGTTTGTTTATCCCCCAATACATATTGTTCTGGCATATACTTCACAATTAGTTACTGACCTAAAACAGGCATTAGCAGGAATAAAGCAGAAATATACTGATAATATTCCTTCCATGATTTCTGTTATTACAGGCCCCAGCCGAACTGCCGATATAGAAAAAACATTGATAATGGGCGCACATGGACCTAAAGAGATTTATGTCTTTCTAATTGATGATACAGTTTATGAATAGTATTCATGAATAATGAGTATAAACTGGGTTTCTATATATAGTTCCAAATATATTCACAAAGTGGAAATTGTAAAAGCCGTTTTTCTTGATAACAATATTGATTGCGTCATTGTAAATAAACAGGATTCTGCTTACCTGTTTGGAGAAATTGAGCTACATGTTCATCCTGATAATGTGATCCTGGCAAAACAAATTTTAAATAAGGAAAATATTGAATAATTTTATTACAAGAACTATAACCGCTGCGCTGTTTGTAATAATAATAGTGGGCTCTGCGATCTGGAATTTTTGGGCATTTGCTGCAGTATTTGGAGTGTTTTTAATTTATGGAATTCTTGAATTCTATAACATGCTTGCCCGAAAAAACATCATGCCTCAAAAAATTTATGGTGTTGTAATTGGTTTTTCATTGTACACTATTTCTATTTTAAACATGAAAGAAATATACAGTAAATACTCTGATATTTTATTTTTATTAATATTCATTGCATCTGGTTTTATATTCTTTGTTGAATTATATAAAAAATCAGAAACGCCATTTCAAAATATTGCTTTCACTTTTTTGGGGACAATATATATTACTGTCCCCTTCATATTTTTGATGTCAATGCATTCTTTTGCTAAAGGGAATTGCGGAATATTTACTTTCCCTGTATTATATTTTTTCATGCTTTGGGCGAATGACACCTTTGCTTACCTTGTGGGGATTATAATTGGCAAACATAAACTGTTTGAACGTATTTCACCTAAAAAAACATGGGAAGGTTCGGCGGGAGGATTGGTTTTTACAATGATACTTGCTTTTGTTTTTTCCATATATTTTAAATTTCTCACTCTGCCCGAATGGTTGGGACTTGCAGTTATTATTGTAGTTTTCGGTACTTATGGTGATCTTGTAGAATCTATGTTGAAAAGAAGTGTGGGTTGTAAAGATTCGGGGAAGTTCTTTCCGGGACACGGAGGTATTCTCGATAGGTTTGATTCTGTGCTTTTATCTGTGCCCTTTGTTTTTGTTTATTTATTAATACTAAAGATTGTATAAGCAGTGAAAATTCACAAAGAAGGATATACGACCATTCTAATTGCTTTTCTGATATTATCCTTTTCATCTATATTATTATATTTTTTCTTTTCTGGTTATGACTGGATAAAATATATTTTATATAGTGGATTTGCTGTTCTATTCCTGCTTATCATTTACTTTTTCCGTTCCCCAAAAAGAGAAATGACTTTTAGCCATGATTACATAATTTCTCCGGCAGATGGGAAAGTAGTAGTAATTGAAGACACCATGGAAAATGAATATTTCAATGACAGACGAAAGCAGGTTTCTATTTTCATGTCGCCATTAAACGTTCACTGCAACAGGTATCCTTGTTCAGGAACAGTGAGGTATTATAAATATCATCCTGGATCATATTTGGTTGCCTGGCATCCCAAATCGTCAGAAGAAAATGAACACACAACAATAGTTATTGAGAATAAAAATAAAGTAAGTATTCTTGTCCGCCAGATTGCAGGTGCAGTTGCAAGAAGAATTATTTGTAATGCCGTTGAAGGAACTACAGTAAAACAAGGTCAGGAACTTGGATTTATTAAATTCGGATCACGCGTAGATATACTGTTGCCTTTAAATGCCGAAATAAAAGTTCAGCTTGGACAAACGGTTAGGGCTGGAAAGACAGTTATTGCAAAGCTTGCCTGATAAGTTATTATAAAAGATTTAAAATGTTATTATTTAAAAATCAAACAAGATATTTGATTAAAAACCCCTTGTAGTTTAAAACTCGGTTTTTTTGAAGTTAATCCAACCACTTCTACAAAATTTCATTTAATTCAGGCAGTGATTTTACTTCATAATTGATGGATTTATTGTGTATGATGTTTTCAAGGTTTACGAATACCGAGTCTATTCCTGCATCTTTTGCTCCCAGTATATCCACCTCCAAGTCATCACCAATCATAAGGCTTTCCGAAGCAATAGCTGAAGTTCTTTCAAGTGAATACAGAAATATTTGTTTATTTGGTTTATTACATCCTGCTTCTTCTGACGTGATGATTTGCTGAAAATATTTTTTAAGCCCTGATCTCTCAACTTTTAAATATTGAACTTCTTTAAAACCATTGGTTATAATGTGAAGCCGATATTTTGGGAAAAGGTATTCGAGCGTTTCAATAGTAAATGGGATAAGCTTTGTTTTTAACGGGCTTAAACGAATATATTCATTGGAAATATTTGTTGCAAGTGTATTATCTATAATGCCAAAATCATTCAGGGTTAATCTAAAGCGTTCAACACTAAGATAGCTTTTTTCGACATTACCCTTTCGATATAAATCCCACAATATATCATTATGCACATTATATTTTTCTTGAAATATTTCAGGGCTTTCAGCACCTTTTGATTTAAGATTAAATTGTTCAAAAAGATCAATAAAAGTGTCTTTATTGTTTGCAGTAAAATCCCAAAGAGTTTTATCAAGGTCGAAGAAGATATGCTTGTATTGTTTCATTCGAAATACCACATCCATTAAATTTGTCAAAATTATCAATTATAATCGATCTCAATCAAATTGAATAAACAGCTAACATAAGTTATAAATTTTTTATTTACATTTGCTTTTCGAAAATTACCTAACACAAAAAGGGAATCACAATTATGATCGTTGATATTTTTGTACCTTGTTTTATCGACCAGTTATATCCGCAAACTGCATTCAACATGATTAAAGTTTTGGAAAAGATGGATGTATCTGTTCATTATAATTTAGAACAGACATGTTGCGGTCAGGTGGCATTTAACAGCGGGTTTTGGGATCATGCAAAATGCGTTGCTGAGAAGTTTATTCGCGATTTTTCTAACGATAGGTATATAGTAGCACCCTCCGCTTCTTGTATAGGGATGATAAGGAATTATTACCCTAAAATGTTTCATAATACGGCCCTGCACAATGAATGCAAACAATTACAACGAAATATTTTCGAGTTTACCGATTTCTTAGTGAATGTATTAAAAGTTAAAGATGTAGGAGCAAGCTTTAATGGTAAAGTTACTTATCATGATGCGTGTGCCGCATTAAGGGAATATGGTATAAAAGATGAACCCAGATGTTTATTGAAGAATGTTCATGGTCTGGAATTGATAGAAATGAAGAATACGGATGTATGTTGTGGCTTTGGCGGAACTTTTTCAGTGAAACATGAAGCTATTTCAACAGCCATGGGCGAACAAAAAGTTCAGAATGCACTGGATACAGGTGCGGAATATATTATATCGACTGAGGCCTCTTGCCTTCTTCATCTCGAAGGTTATATAAAAAAACATAATCTGCCTATTAAAACTTTGCATATTGCCGACATCCTTGCTTCGGAGAATTGATAATGCCAGCAATATTTTTAGTCAAAAACATCTCCTGCCTTTATTGTGTTTATAATCCCTCGGTTTGAGTATCACCAAGCCAATCCTGAATTAGATAAACTATGCTTTAAATGTATCTTAACCGGTACGGAGTGAGTCAGTGCCGCTGCAGAAAGAGTTAGCGCCGGTTCAGGGTGTGTCAGCGCCGGTGCAGAGTGGGTCAGCGCCAGTGCAGAGTGGGTCAGCGCCGGTGCAGAGTGGGTCAGCGCCGGTGCAGAGTGGGTCAGCGCCGGTGCAAAACAGATATATGTATATTCAAACAACTACAACGCTTCATTAAGCAGAAGTTTTCGCTTAACAGATAAATCCATTCAAAACCTTCTTTAGTCAGGGTAAGTTCAGCAATGCAATCTCCATTTGTTACTATGATTGCTTCAGGCAAAAAGCAATGACAGAAAAAAAGAAAGAATTTAAGCAGAAGTATTTATATCATAAAAACTACTATTGGTAATTCCACTTATTTATTTAAGTTTCAGCACGTATATAATTGATTTATTGTTGTTTTATGCATAAATGCTTCTTTTCAAATAAAGATGCGAAAAAAAGTTTTGGTAATAGTTTTGTTTTGCCTATGTACTAAGGCATTTCATCGTTAATAGCAAATAACAATATTTTTTCATTTCGATACCCATTTAAAAATGTTGAAAAATAATGGAGTAATAATCGCTCTTTCATTGGGATATTTTGAATAATTTTTGTAAATTTACATCGATAAAACACTAATAATAATTGACAGACAACCATTGAAATATTTTATCGTCTATAAAATAAATGAATTTAAATGATGGTATCATACAGTAAACAGAAAAATAAATATTAAATGTATGTTTTTGAAATATACGAATCCATTTAAAATTGTTGCTGTCTTTTTTGTTTTCTTTCATATTGTTGATATTGAAGCTCAACCCGGCTGTCCCAGTGTTAGTGCCGGAACCGACCAGACCATATGCAACGGCAGTTGCGCAAACCTTGTTGCTACTCCTTTCGCCACAGGCGCTTCAACTAGTTACAATGTATCGTCAATTCCATATTCTCCACCTGCTTCTTATAATTCGGGAACACCTATTTTGATAGGAATAGATGACAGATGGTCAAATGTAATTAACCTACCTTTCAATTTTTGTTTTTTCGGAAATGTTTATACCCAAATAGTTGTTGGCTCTAATGAAATAATCTCTTTTGATGCAACATCAAATGCACCAGGTACCTTTTGCAACTGGAGTTTGA
>JBEKEO010000205.1:0-5675 GCA_050013795.1 Bacteroidales bacterium | reverse complement strand
AAAGGCGTTTCCTGCAAATATAATTTCCTTAATCTTGTTCTGGGCGGAAATGCTGATCTTAATGCCATGCCCGACCTTGGTTCTGTTCCACTTTCTTATGTGGATGTAGATGAAGCTTCGTATTTATATAAGATAGGCGGTCTTCTGCTGTTTATGCAAACACATATAAAATATACCAATGATCATCCCGGTGTTAAGCTGGAATTGACTAACAAAGATTCGGGTATCGATATCAAAACTAAGGAGCTTTGGCTGCTGAAAGAAGAATTGCCGCCGAACTTCAATACTCTGGATAAGATTAAGACCGTTTACCCGTATACAGTAAAACTTGTTTCAAAAGATGATATCAAAAAAGCAATTGAAGATAAAAACCCCAATGTAGTTTATCTTCATAAAGTTGGGCCCGAAGGAACCATGAGTGGAGGGAAGTGCTGGAAATTCCTTGTTACAGCCAATAATGGCGAAGTGCTATACTATGACGGGCATATGATTGATTCTTCTAACCCCGATGCTTTTTTAGTAAAAGACTTTAAATCCATAGGGAAAAAATAGATAGCTGACATTTATAGAAATTCTAAGCATTCAGCTCTTGTGTATATTTGAAAATTCATGTAGGTTTGCTGTCCAATATAAAAAGCTATGGCCGACGACAAAAAAATAATATTTTCTATGGTGGGGGTAAGCAAGATCTTCCCTCCGCACAAGCAGGTTTTAAAGGATATTTATCTCTCATTTTATTATGGTGCAAAGATCGGGATCATCGGTTTGAATGGTTCCGGAAAATCAACATTGCTTAAAATTATTGCAGGCATTGAAGCATCTTTCCAAGGAAAAGTTGTATTCTCACCCGGCTATACTATAGGGTATCTGGAACAGGATCCCAAGCTGGATGAAACCAAAACAGTAAAAGAGATCGTGCAGGAAGGCGTGCAGGAAGTGGTTGACCTTTTAAAAGAATATGAGGAAGTGAACTTGAAGTTTGCCGAACCCATGAGTGATGATGAGATGAACAAACTGATCGAACGACAGGGAGTTCTTACTGAAATGATTGAACATCATAATGCCTGGGAACTCGATTCCAAGCTCGAAAGAGCCATGGATGCGCTGCGTTGCCCTGAAAGTGATACTCCAGTAAAGAACCTTTCAGGTGGTGAAGCAAGACGTGTTGCGTTGTGCCGTTTGCTGTTGAAAGAACCCGATATTCTTCTGCTTGATGAGCCCACCAACCACCTTGATGCCGAATCTGTTCAATGGCTCGAATTGCATTTGCAGCAATATAAGGGAACCGTTATTGCCGTTACCCACGACCGTTATTTCCTGGATAATGTGGCTGGCTGGATACTCGAACTCGACCGTGGTGAAGGCATACCATGGCAGGGAAATTACACTTCATGGTTAGATCAGAAAACAAAACGTCTGGAGCAGGAAGAAAAGTTTGAAAGCAAACGCAGAAAAACATTAGAGCGCGAACTCGATTGGGTGCGCATGGCTCCATCGGCAAGACGTGCCAAAGGAAAAGCCAGGTTGAATGCTTACGAAAAGATGCTGAGCGAAGATGTGAAACAAAAGGAAGAGCGCCTTGAATTATATATTCCCAATGGTCCCCGTTTAGGAAATCTTGTTGTTGAAGCAAATAATGTTTCCAAATCTTTTGGCGATAAATTGTTATTTGAGAAGTTGAATTTTTCTTTGCCACCTGCCGGAATCGTTGGTATCATAGGGCCTAACGGTGCAGGTAAAACAACACTGTTCCGCCTGATCATCGGTTCTGAAAAAGCTGAGAAAGGCAATTTCCGAATTGGTGAAACCGTCAAGATTGGTTATGTTGACCAAACCCACACCGCAATCGATCCTGAGAAAACAGTTTACCAGGTAATTTCAGGTGACAGCGAAATCGTGCAGGTTGGCGGTCGTTCCATGAATGCACGAGCTTATGTTGCCCGATTTAATTTTAGCGGCGCAGATCAGGAGAAGAAATGCGGTATGCTTTCAGGTGGTGAACGCAACAGGCTTCATTTGGCTTTAACATTGAAAGAAGAAGCCAATGTGCTGCTGCTTGACGAACCAACGAACGATATTGATGTTAACACTCTTCGGGCGCTTGAAGAGGGTTTGGATAATTATGCAGGCTGTGCTGTTATCATTTCTCACGACCGCTGGTTCCTGGACAGAGTTGCAACGCACATCTTAGCTTTTGAGGGCGATTCTCAGGTGTATTTCTTTGAAGGTGGTTATTCCGATTACGAGGAAAATAAAAAGAAACGTCTTGGTGATTCCGGCCCTAAGCGAATCAAGTATAAGAAGCTTGTAGCTGATTAAAATAATTATTTGGCATGCAGCTTTTCCATGAATTTAGCTGCTTCAACAATATACCGGTGATGCAGGGCTGTTCCTATGTCGCCTTTTTCATCCCATGCTTTAATTTCAAATGTAAGTTTTTTTCCATCAACATTGATCAGCTTTGATTCACAAAACACCTTCATCCCGACCGGTGTCGCTTTCAAATGCTTTACATTGATTTCGATGCCTAGTGTAATGTATCCTCCCGGCAAACAGGGTTGTACGCTTAACTGAGCTGTACCTTCCATAAAGCCTACCATTGCAGGTGTTGCAAAAACTTCAATTAATCCGGAACCATAATGCGCTGCCGTATCTTTTTCAGCAACCATCATTTCCTGTTTACCAATTATACCAAGAGGTATATTAAATTCCATCTCTAATTATCTTTTATAATTCAACTTGATGGTCTGTTTAATATCAGGGTGAAGACTAAGCGCTACAGGGCATGTCCTCGAAGTAAGTTCAATTACTCTTTTTGCTTTTTCTGAATATTCTCTGTCAGGAAAATTGAGTTCAACAATTATCTCTGCCACTCTGCGAGGGTTCTCAGCCATTATCTTCGTTATCTCTATTTCTGTTCCTTCCATTTCAAAGCCATGCTCTTTACCGGCAATGTCCATTATGGTTGTCATGCAAGCACCCAGCGATGCACTAAGCAAATCAGTTGGTGAAAAATATTCGCCTTTGCCTTTATTATCTGTTGGAGCATCGGTAAGTATTTCCGTTCCCGATTTCAGGTGAACAGCTTTTGTCCTGAAGCCGCCCAATGCCGTCATTTTTATTGTTGCCATGATAAATGTCCTTTTATGATTAACAAAGTTAGAGTAATTTACACAACTGGGCAAGAAGATAGTTTAAAAATTGGGATTTCGTTAATTAGCCGTTAATTTCTGTTAAGGACTTGTTAATTATATTTGGTATCGTATTTATTAATTAACTTTGAACTGCAAATCCTCATAAATGAAGAAGAATACCATTGTCTTTATTATTATTCTCACAAGTATATCACTTGCAGGTATTATGTTCACCCAGCTTTCATGGGTACGGAATGCGCATACATTAAAGGAAAAACAGTTTGATCACCGCACAAGTTTAGCACTGAAAAGCATTGTTAATCAACTGGCCGAATACAAGAAAGACACTACGCTAAAATGCCGGATGTTCAATTGCAGCGCTAATTGTATGATGTCCGACAGCAATATTGTTTCCTCAATCAAAGCAAACTTTTTAGACTCCATCATCAGCCAGGAATTCACCAATATGAGGATAGAGACGAAGTATGAATACGCTATCTTCAAAAAGCCGGGTAATGTGTTTGTTTGCGGAAGATATGACAAATATAAAAATGAGATCATCAACAGCAAATATTTTACTTCCTTATCAGGACTTTGCAAACCCGACAACTATATTCTGAGTTTGTATTTCCCGGAAGAAGAGAAATTCCTGCTGGGAGGAATATTAGGCTGGGTAACTTTATCATTAGTATTTCTGATAGTGGTTATCTTTTGTTTCTCTTATATAGTACTTTCATTGGTCAAGCAGAAGAAGTTATCTGAAATGACTACTGATTTTGTAAATAATATGACCCATGAATTTAAAACACCTATCTCTACCATATCGCTTGCCAGTGAAATGCTGCTTAAACCAAGCGTTACCGAATCGTCAGATAAAGTAAATAAATATGCAAATATTATTTACGACGAAAACAGCAGGCTGAAAAGCCAGGTGGAGCAGGTATTGCAGATAGCTGTGCTGGATAAAGGCACGTTCAGCTTAAAGAAGAGCGAAATTAATATTCATGAAATTGTTGAACTGGCTATTGATAATTTTGAAATGCTTATTAAACAACGCGAAGGAAAACTAACCAAACACCTTAATGCTACCCATTTCAATATCAATGCTGACCCTATACATATAACCAACATCATCCATAATCTTATTGATAATGCCAATAAATATTCGCCCGAGAAACCCGATATTTCCATAAGCACATGGAATGAAAACAATGGAATAATTGTTTCGGTGCAGGACAAGGGAATTGGTATTAGTCACGAAAACCAGCGTCACGTATTTAAAAAGTTCTACAGGGTTCATACCGGCAATATTCATGATGTGAAAGGATTTGGCTTAGGATTGTATTACGTGAAAACAATAGTGGAAGCGCATAATGGTTTAATCAGGCTTATCAGCGAATTAAAAAAAGGTACACGTATTGAAATATTCATCCCGTTTAATCAAAACAAATAGTTATGGCAAAAGAAATGTTTAAAATCCTGCTCGTGGAAGATGATCCCAATCTAAGTCTTGTACTGGAAGATTATCTTGAAATGCTTGGATACAAGATAGTATCCTGTGAGAATGGAGAAGAAGGGCTGACAGCTTTTAAAAAGGAGCGTTTTGATCTTTGCATATTCGATGTGATGATGCCTAAAAAAGATGGGTTCACCCTTACAGAAGACATCAGGAAACTGAATAAGGATGTTCCTGTGATCTTCCTCACTGCGAAATCATTTAAAGAAGACCGTATCAAAGGCTTCCAGGTGGGGTGCGATGACTATATTACAAAACCATTCAGTACCGAAGAACTGAATTACAGAATTAAAGCCATTTTACGGCGCACCACTTCCAGTAAATCTCAAAAGTCTGCTGAAAATGAAGTGAAGTTCAAATTCGGGATATTCAATTTCGACAGCGTTAATATGATACTTTCATCACCAGGCAAAGAACAGCACCTTACACGCAAGGAATCGGAATTGCTGAAAGTCCTTTGCCAGAACAGGAATCAACTGCTTACACGTGAAAATGCATTAAAGTCAGTGTGGGGCGATGATGATTATTTTATCGGAAGAAGCATGGATGTTTTCATTACCAAACTGCGAAAATATCTTAAGGACGATCCAAGCGTAATGATTGCCAATGTTCATGGCACAGGCTTTAAATTTGTAGCCGAAGAAAAATAGCGCAACAACATATCCTTTCATTTTACAGGAAACATTATCTTTGCTTCTTATACTAGATGCTGGATAAATTTGTACATTAAAATAGGTCTTTGGTTTATGGTCAGGGAGGCGAGTTAAGTTAATGGTCTGTTGTCATGGGTAAAAATTGACTTTAGACCTTAACTAATAACCTAACCCACTGCTATTAACCTTAAACCATGACTTAAAAAAATGTATACATTTAAGCCAATTAACGTTTACTTAATACTTGAATAAAATGGTTTCCTCCAGTCGCAAAGACTATGTAATGTCCATTACCATAATAGGTATCTTATTCTTTGTTTTCGGTTTTGTAACCTGGCTTAACAGCACCCTTATCCCTTTCCTTAAAATGTC
>JBEKEO010000204.1:0-7398 GCA_050013795.1 Bacteroidales bacterium | reverse complement strand
ATAACTTGAGAAGAATAAAAATCAAGAAATAAATCAGTTTGTGAAGTGATTTTATATCTATTGAAAGAAACTCCTTTTAAAGAAATACCGGGGGATTTAAATATTAAATCATGATCATTAATTGAGGTCAAATAATCATCGCCAGTTAATAATACAGTTTTATCATCCTTGGTCTTTTCTGCAATTTGCTTTGATTTATCTGCAATATGGATTAGTAATTTAGGAAAGTTCTTCCTTAAAAACCTGTATGTTGATTCCCCTTCCCTGCCAAATCCAAGAATCAGTATAGATTTTCCTTCTATCTTTTTTCTAATAAAATCAAGCATAAAGCTTATTCTTTAAAACTTTAACAAATCTTTCCGTTAGATAATTCTCTGTATTAAATTCTTCCAAAAAATCATTAATAATGCTCCCACTATAAGAGTTATAAGAATCGAGGTTTTTATAATAACCCAAAAGGAAAGGTAATTCCCCTTTTATATTATTTATTGATTGGCATAAAGCAATATTAACTTCACTAATTGTTCCAACGCATTCAAATGGCTTGGTTTCTGCGATTCCAATCAACTGGTTAAATTCATGTAGTAAATTTTTATCATCGAAAATGTCTTTGCCAAAAATATTTATCATTTTTTCTCTTTCAATAAATGGAGAAAGAATAATATATGTAAAGAGACATTTGGAGCATTTTCCGCACCAGCAATCGTTTTTGCTGCCAACATTGCAGCTCCTGAAAACAGGAAAATATTTAGGATACTTTGAAAACAAGCTAGCGATCTGCAACTCACTCAAAGGCCTGAGAAAGCTGAAATAATTTACTTCTTCTATAATATTCTTTTTATAATACTCTCGGAAATCTTTTTCAAATTCAAATGATTTTGAATATTGATGATTGACTGGCAAACTCTGCACAGTCGATTCATTAGCGCTGGATTCATTCGATAACGCAATATGTTTCTTCCCTGTAAGAATAGAACTTAGAAGAGAAATAAAGGCAAGCAAAGCAGAAAAGGGAGTATGTCCGTTAAGGAAGCCAGCATCATTCATTTTTAAAAGAACAGGGTCAATAGAACGTTGAATCTCCAATACTCTCTCATTTTGATATCCGGCGGTGAAAGCAGTTTCGGTACATGCTTTACGCGGATTCAAGATCAACAAGATATTATCCTTAAATTCAGACAGAAGCTCTATAGTAACTGTAGAATCCTTCCCTCCACCAACAGGAATGATTACAGAATCATCAAGCTTTATATCTGTCTTTTCAGGAATATCATCTGTTTCAGAAATGATCTCAACAAAATCATCAATATTGGTTTGAATGGAATTCAAATAAAAGAACTCACCGAGTCCGTTAAAATATAGGTTTTTCCACCATAGTTTCTGTTCTTCATTTAATTTAAATGGTTTTATAACTATCTGCTTAGGGCAAGCAGCCTTCCAATAACTAAGCAATTCAACCATACCGATATGAAAAACAATATTCTTAAGGTTGTTATCAGTTATGTTTTTCGATTTGACAATCGATTTTAATAGAATTTGAATAGTAGGACGAAAGAAATATTTATTATCAAGGTTGAAATTATATGAAATCTGCAAATTGTCGGAATCCTTCTTTATCTCATAACAATCGAACGTAAACTTTTTAAATTGCTTTCGAAGCTTTAAAAACTTAGTATGGTTATCATTCTTAATCATTATTCAATATGGTATTATTTTTGAATATAGTGAAACACTGAATTCTATATCAAAAGTACTAATTTGTTGAAAAAATCAATTCTTTATTTTATTAAAATACCTAATTTTATAAAAGTTTTTAATTGAATGAAACCAATAGATATAAAACCGGCACAAGGAACATTGTTGATTTCAGAACCATTCCTGAGAGATTATTACTTCAGGCGCTCGGTTATTTTGCTTGCTGATCATGATGAAACAGGCTCTTTTGGTTTAATAATCAATAAGCCACTTGATGTTAAACTTAATGAAATTGCAAAAGATTTCCCTGCTTTCGACGCAAAACTATATATTGGTGGACCTGTTAATACTGAAAGCTTATTTGTTATACATACTCTAGGAAATAAAATTAAAAACAGTGCTAAAATAATTCCAGGAATATACTGGGGTGGCGATACTGATATGATCAAATCAATGATCGAAGACCACACCATTACTAATGATAATATAAGGTTTTATATAGGTTATTCGGGATGGGAAGCCAAGCAACTCGACAGGGAATTAAAAGAACATTCATGGGTTTTAACTAAAACAAAATCAGATAAGCTACTGTTCGAGCAACCTGAGAATATGTGGAAGAACTTACTGAAATCAATGGGAGATGAATATGCCATGTGGATTAATTATCCTATTGATCCTACGATGAATTAATTTCTCAATTAATTCATTCTTTCTTAAAATACGTGAAATAATTGCTGAATAAAAAGTACAGCTAATTGGGGTTTCAGGAGTATTGTAAACACTACTCCAAATAATGCCCCCCAGAAATGGGCATCATGACCTATATTATCAGTTGCCCGCTTTGCCATGTATGCAGAATACACAAGGTATAAAATTCCAAAGAGAACTGCAGGGATAGGAACAGGAATTAAAAACAGCATTAGCTTTGATGTAGGATAAAATATAATACTTGAAAAGACAACTGCCGAAACTGCACCAGAAGCTCCCACGGCATTATACCATATATCATGCTTATGCTTCTCAAACGCTGGCACTACCGATAAAACAATTCCTCCTACATAAAGGATTGCTAAGTATATATTCCCTTTTGCTTCAAAATAATAAGTCATTGCCTTTTCTACGGCTTCTCCAAAAGAATAAAGGACAAACATATTTACGCCAAGATGTATCCAATCGGCATGCAATAGTCCATAGGTAAGGAACCGATACCATTGCTTCCTGTTTAATACAATATATGGATTGAAGCGCAGATTAGAAAATAATTCGGAATTACCGAACGCTGGAATTGAAACAGCAACCGTAATTAATATTATGATCCAGGTTATTACCATATATAATTAGTGTACCTGCGTATAATCAATCTCAGAGCCTAAAACACTATGAGGCACAAGGTACACGGCAAGCAACATAATAGCGGCAATGATAGCCCACTTTCTATCAAGTTTGTTCCTGGCTAATTTGAAAAAGGCAATTATCCAGAAAATAAAAGCCACAACAGTTTTATTATCTGTAAAGTCATGACCGAAAGGCCAGCCTGTCCAGTAAGCGCCAAAAGCATATTTCTGAACAATTGGTCCAAGTATGATACCGCCTATAAATAATGTTACTACAGTAACAAAGCAATACCTGTATGTCCTGATGCCTTTAAATAACGCTTCCATACCGGTAAGAGTAGAAAAAAGCATAGCAATGAACATGATGATGATATGCAGAATTAGAATTGATGCCGGAACAACACCTTTATACCTGATGATAGTCCAGTCATCAGATAGATCTGCTTTTTGATTACCTGATTCAACTTTTATCTTATACATGATTTTCCCTGCAGGTGGCAAAGGTGGGATTGTGGTAACTAGATAATCGCCGTCTCTTGTCATATCGACGGTTCTTAATGAATCATTGCTCTTATAAAGTTTGTATATAAATTTCCCTTTAACAGAATTATCGGCGATTTTTATCCTTATTTGTTCACCTTCCTTTGAATCAGAAGTTCGCGGAAGCTTAAATTTTATTTCATTATTATTAATACTTAATTTTCCTGTATAGGGATATGTAGGACCAGTGACTCGTTGAAACCATGCAATTACTATGGTAAAAACAATTGAAAATATTACTATGAATGTTGACTTTCCTCTTTTCATTTTACTTTTCAATTTTCTTTATGTTTTTCCTGAATGTAAGCTGAACGGTTGCGCTAATGCCCAATAAACTCTCAATTATGTCAAGCAAAAAGAATAAGGGAAGTGTGATGGCAAAGAATAGTTTCTGACAGAAGATATTTAAGTTACTGCATTCGGGGCAATACGTGCTGTTGCCTTTTAACCTTTCATACAGTATTTCCCTTTTCCTGAAAAAACAATTGAGAATGCTTTGCACCCAGCCATAAGGATTCTGCTCGAAGGAGAATCGTTTTGTATTTACTAAACTAAAACCTTCATTTTTCATTATTCTGATAAAATCAGGCACACTATAAAATGAAAGATGACGGGGAGGGTCAAGGTGATACCACCTGCCTTTAAACAGCCTTGACTGCATACTTTTAATATTTGGAAATGAAAGCACAAACATGCCGTCTTTTTTCAGACTTCTACTTAAAATAGTTAATACAGTCTTAGGCTTTTCAAGATGTTCCCAAACATGATACATCGTAATGGCATCAAAGTAATCCTCGGGATAATCGCTTTCCTTGAGTGCGCCGACTTTTAAGTTCAATTCATTGAAGTTTGAAGCCCTTTGCGCAGCTATTCCTTCAATCTCGTGCCCATAAAGCTCATACCTGCCAAGCAGCGACAAATGTTGCAGAAACATTCCACTACCGCATCCAAAATCAAGTACCTTGCTGTTCTCAGGAATCAGTGAAGTAATGTATCTGGCTTTTCTTTTGCGGAAATGATCAATGAACTTTTCCACCGAAACCCCGAACTTCTTTTTCCCTTCGCCATAATAGGATGTATCATAGGCTTGCTTTAATTGCTCTTCGGTAGGTTCGGGAGTAAGGAAATAGAGGTTGCAAGCAATGCATTTGTATACATGCCATTCATTATCGCGTATATCCCTTGCTGAATACAAATCATAAACATATTTACAGCCGCAATACCTGCAGGGATATTTACTTTCCAATTTATCTAAGTTTATAAATTTCGAATTTGGCTATACCTGTTCGTTGCAGGAAATGGCAACATGAAGTTTTAAGAACTTCCAATCCGTATTTCACACTGCGGGCGAAATTAATAGAGGAACTTTCGGCAAAATACTTGGTAGGGCAGGTTACTTCGGCAATACGGAAGCCCGCATACACTATTTGTGAAAGCATCTGGTTATCAAAAATAAAATCGTCGGAGTTAACATGATAGTTGATACGGTTCAACACTTCTTTCGAAAAAGCCCTATAACCTGTGTGGTATTCCGAGATCTTTTCATTAATTAAAATATTTTGCGTGAAGGTAAGAAAACGATTGAACACATACTTATAAAGCGGCATACCGCCTTTCAATGCTCCTTTGCCCAAAATTCGCGAACCCAGCACCACGGGATAAAGTTCGTTGGCTATAATGTATGCCATGGAAGGAATAAGTTTGGGCGTGTACTGATAATCGGGGTGAAGCATAATAACAATATCAGCGCCTAACTGCAGGGCTGTATCATAGCATGTCTTCTGGTTGCCACCATAACCCTTGTTTTTTTCATGAACAATGATATGTTTAATACCCACTCGCTTGGCAACTTCCACCGTATTATCAATACTGGCATCGTCGACCACTATAACATCGTCGACAATATCAAGAGGTATTTCCTTATATGTTTCTTCAAGTGTTTTCCCGGCATTGTATGCCGGAAGCACAACTTCATCTGTCTTGCCAATAGGCATGCAAACTTTAGATAATTTATGTACTCCCCTTTATTTCCCTGCAAGAGCTTTTAGTTTAAAGAAATAATCCTTATTAAGTGCATAGCGAAGGTCGCCGGCAGAACAATAATCTTTAAATGCAAGATCATACCTCTTCTGCTCATAATAAACAGTGGAACGATTAATAAAAGTGGGTGCATCCTTAGGATTCTTCTGCAAAGCAATCGTATAATCCTCAAGGGCCTTATCAAGCATTTTAAGGTTATATTCAGCTAAACCCCGCCATGAATAAGCATCAAACTGATCGGGCTTTAACCTTATTGATTCATCAAGGTCTTTAATAGCAGCATTGTAATCTTTTCGTTTGCAATATACAAAACTGCGCCATAAGTAAGCATTATCGTTGTCGGGCTTCATTTCAAGACTTTTGTTGAAATCGGCAAAAGCCGAATCATATTTCTCAAGGTTATAATAAGCAGTTCCCCTCCACAGATATGCCTTAGCATCATCATGAACATGCTGGAGATACTTATTATAGTCGGGCAACGAAAGAGCAAACTTCTTAATAGTGCTGTATGTGTTAGCCCTGCCAATCAAAGCATCGGTATTATCGCCTTTAAGTTTTAGGGCTCTTGTAAAATCCTTTATGGCAAGAGCTAAATGAAGGGAATCGGATTTGCTGTCGCCGAAATAATTATAATAAAGCACTCCCCTGTTGCTGTATGCCCGGTGAAAAGTGGAATCAATTTCAATACATTTGGTATAATCAGCCTCCGCTTTATCGTATTTCTTCAGAAAGTTAAAATAAAGATATCCCCTGTTGTTGTATGCAAACGGAAGATTAGGATATTTCTTAATAACATCTGTAAAAAGCACTTCGCCATCTTTCCAATCTTTAATACGTTGAAACGTAAGGAACGACAAAACAAGTGTTCCGGCAATAAGCACTGAAGGATAAACCCATTTAATTGCTTTAGCAATCCTGGTCTTGCTTTCCTGCGAAAAAACATATCCTTTACCAATGATCACAAACAAACCAATGTAAGGGATATATGAATAACGTTCGGAAACAAGGGCGCCTCCAACAGGCAACAACTGAAGAACAAGTATAATAGTAATTAGAAAGAATAACGCTCCAAATATTATATCCCTTGAGAACTTTCTTGAATAATAAACAAGGTAAGCTAGACCCAATATTATAAAGGGAGCTATATAAAATACAAAAGGAAGATGACCGTTAATCCTGTCGGGATAAGGATACATAGCGGTAAGCTGAACAGGAACAAAAAGTTTCCATAAATATGTTAAGGTTGAATACCCTCCAAGCATCGGGCGTTCCCAAATGGCAAACAAAGGATTGAGGTCCTGTATAGCCCCTGCTGATTTCTGTGAATAGATAGCTACAATACCAATTATAAACGACAGTATAAAGAAAGGAATCTTCTCAGTTAGTATTTTCCACTCCCATTTTCTTTGCATATACCAGTCGAGAAGAAGTAGCACCAGCGGCAAAGGAGTTGCAGCCGATTTAGACAAAAGCGAAAACAGGAATGCAATCACCGAAATAAGATAAAATTTGGTTTTACCCTCTTTATAGGTACGGTAGTTATAGTAACAAATAGCCGAAGTAAGGAAGAAGAAAGTGTACATTACATCCTTCAGTTCGGAAACCCATGCCACCGATTCCACATGCATGGGATGTATGCCGAAAAGCACTGCTGCAATAAATGCTATCTCGGGCTTCCTGATTATTTTTTTCAGGAAAACAAATACAAGCAGCACATTAAGCAAATGAAAAATAAGGTTGATAATGTGGTATGGCGAGGCATTGGCTTTAAATAAATTATATTCCACTG
>JBEKEO010000203.1:0-5707 GCA_050013795.1 Bacteroidales bacterium | reverse complement strand
ATCATAAAAAGAACTATCATGCCGGCAAGCTAAGAATTATTGTTTCCGGTAAGGTTAATAAGAATTCAATCAGACTAATCAATACTTATTTTGGCAACTCTGTCCCATTGCAGCCAGGCAAAGCAGAAAAGGAAAGGGTTCCCTCAATATCAGGAAGCAAGAGCAAAATAACATTCTTCCCACAGAAAAATGTCCTGCAATCAGGAATAAGAATAGGAAAGATACTTTTTACCAAGAAAGATCCGGATTATTTTGGAATGCTTGTTCTGAATATGATTCTGGGAGGATATTTTGGTTCAAGGCTTATAAAGAACATCAGGGAGGATAAAGGTTATACTTATGGTATTGGCTCGGGAATCATGTCAATGAAGAATGCCGGATATTTCTATATTACCTCTGAAGTGGGTGCGGATGTCAGGAAACAAGCCATCCGTGAAGTTTATAAAGAAATAGGAAGACTAAGAAAGGAACTTGTTCCTCCGGAAGAATTAAACTTAGTTAAGAATTACATGACAGGATCATTTTTGCGAAGCATAGACGGACCTTTTGCTCTTGCAGACCGTTTTCTTGGGATTATTGACTATGATTTAGATTTTAATAAATTTTACAACAAATATATTCAGTCTATTAAAAATATAACCTCCAAACAACTTCTTGAATTGGCTAACAGGCATTTACAGGAAGATTCCTTTTACGAAACTGTAGTTGGTAAATAATTTTAATGAAATTATTTACATATTGAGGCAACCAAATAGCACTTTCCTCTGTCTATATGGTAGGTTTTGGTTAACCATAAAAAGAATATAAGTGTAAGTGGTTACACAAATAATCGTTCTTTGATTTTTATTCTCTATCTCCGGGCTGTCTTAAAATTACCGTGTCACCTCATACTCCCGCTGCCTGCAATAACGACATGAATACGTAATTTTAGACAGCCTTTATTTTTTGTTTTTTTAGTAGGATTAATAATACTAAAATTTAAAATATTAAGTTTGAGTAAATTGATAAAAGAATGAATTGACTTTAATTTTATATATTTGCAATTGCTAAGTAGTTCATTAAAAGTGACGTAGTATAAATGAGTAATAGATTTATTTATATTTTTTCTTTTCTTGTTTCTTTTGTAAGAATTCTAAATACTTCAGCATATTCAGAAGTGTTAACTACAAAAGAGAGTGGCTTTTCTCATTCAGGTTATTGCTGCAATGTACCAGTTTTACCCCCTCCGGAATTAAGATGTGTTTCTGTATCGGCTAATGGTAATGTTACACTGTCATGGAAAGAAGTGCTTGATACTGGATTCATTTTTAACAGCTATCATATCTTTTCCTCTACCAGTTTTTCAGGGCCTTTTACAGAAATTGACAGTATTTTCAGTATTTCCCAGATAACGTATACAGATATAAGTGCAAATGCTAATCTAGGCATCATTTATTATTATATAGAAACAAGATCGAGTTGTGGCGGGAGCATATATTCAGCTCCATCGGATACTTTGCAAACGATTAAAATGAACGCAGTTTATACAGGAATTGGAACAGCTGCATTAACGTGGAACTCCATTCATAACCCGAATTTATCTACCTCGCTTGGTTGGTATCATATATACAAGGAATATCCCTCTGGTACATGGACCATGATCGATTCCACTCAATCTCTCAATTATACTGATACTATCACGGTTTGCCATGCAAAGATTAATTATTATGTGGATATTGATGATTTATTACCCTGTACATCAGTATCGTCCATTGATAGTGATATTTTCGAAGATCGCATTGCTCCTATATTTCCGGTAATTGATTCAGTAAGCGTTAATCAAGTCAGCGGTCATTCTGTTATTGGCTGGAAGGCATCTCCTTCAGGCGATACAAAAGGGTATATTATTTATGAAAATGAAAATAGTATATGGGTTCCTATAGATACTGTGATGGGAAGAACAACCACTTTTTATATTAATAGCAAGCCACATTGGTCAAATCCCGATTCTGGTTCCCTTTCATATTGTATAGCTGCATTTGACAGTTGCAAAAATACCAGCCGTCTTGACACTAATCAAAGTACTATTTACCTTACTTCTTTATATGATATTTGCGAAAGAAGCGCTACGTTGAGTTGGACCCCTTATATTAATATGCCCCACGGACTAAAGGGATATAATGTTTATATGAGCCAAAATTTTGGTCCAATGACACTTTTAGCGACTAATTCTTCCTCAAACCTGTCATTCACACAAAGTTCCTTAGCTAATAATACGACATATATTTATTCGGTTCGTGCTTTTAACAACCCGGGCTCCATTACATCAACTTCTAACGAAGATACTGTATATGCCTATGCCCCTCCGAAACCAAAATTTGTTTACCTGAGGTATGCAACAGTAATAAACAGCGACTATATTAACATTAAAGCTTTAATTGACACATCCGGATATTCATCGGGATGTAAAATTTTTCGTGCGGATGATAGTGTAAGTTCTTTTACATATATTGGAACCGCATTGCCTGTGGCACATTCCGATATTATCACTTATAATGATCATTCTGCTCTTGTGAATAAACAAAGTTATTATTATAAAATAATAGTTTTAGATACTTGCGGAAACGATGCAGATACGAGTAATGTCGGAAGATCAATCTTTCTTCAGGCTACCCCAACTTCCGACATGAAAAATATCCTTACATGGAATGAATATGAAATGTGGCTTGGATCAGTTAAAGAATATAACGTTTTCAGGGAAGTGGATGGCGTTTGGGAAGCCGGTCCGATTGCAACATTAGCGCCTGGAACTTATACTTATACAGATAATGTTTCATCATTGACATCATCAGATGGGAAATTCGGTTATTTGATTGTTGCTTCCGAAGGTCCGGGAAATCCATATTTGTATACTGATTCAAGCACTTCCAATGAAGCCATATCATTACAGCCTCCAAGACTGTACATACCGAACGCATTTGTTCCGAAAGGTGTAAACAACGTATTTATACCCGCTAATGTATTTGTTACTACCGAGAATTACCTGTTCAGCATATACAACAACTGGGGAACTCTGATATTTCAAACTAATGATACAAAAACAGGTTGGGATGGAAAATATAAAGGTTCGCTGGTGCAGGAAGGAGTATATGTTTATGTTGTCAGGTTCGAAAATTCTGACGGGCAAATGATGGAAAGTACCGGAACGGTGACCCTTATTCGCTAATAATAAACATTACATATAAATAAGAAAGGCATCTTACACAGATGCCTTTCGCTTTTTAAACGGACACATATATAAATATCCGTTAATATATAAATGATATTATTTCTTTTTTGTGGTATCAGGAGTTGTAGTAGTGCCCGTAGCTGCTTTTGGTGCAGTTTGTGGTTTTACAGGAGGCGCTTTCTTTTCAAGGAATTTGCCATCAGCATCATAGATGAGTTTTTCTTTGGATTTTACATCCGTTCCTTTTTGAATAATCACCTCGTAAGTAGTTACATCACCTTTTACAATTTTAGTAGCATTCCCAAGAATTTTATATTCCTTGTAGTTGGCTGCTAAATCATCAGTAATCTCTTTTAACAGGTCAGCAGGTTTTACCGGGGTCCTTTTTACATTATTTGGTGAAGTTGCTGGTTTAGCTGTAGTGCTTTTTTTCTTAGTGGTGTCTTGTGCATTTACAAATGTAATTGCCAATCCAAGCACTAATAACAAAATTACTTTTTTCATAGTTTTAAGTTTTTTAGGTTAATAATTTATTTTGATTTGTTTTTCTATTAGCAATAATCATACAAAAGTATCTGAAAATACAGTTATTTTAAAACAAGATTTGTTAATTTTTGTTAACAAACGACCATGACGGCCTTTATTGACAGGCCATCTAATTTTTTTTTGGTTTTACTTTATTTTGAAATTTATTCACCTTTTTACAAAATAATTTCATTTTTCATACGGGTTAAGGGTTAAGTTGTAATATTTTTTATTTATAAAATAACTTCCTTGAAGTATTGATGGTTGAATTTATCAAAAAAGCCGTGTTTTTAGTAGCTTAAGACGAGAATATCGTAACTGAAGCTATAATACTAGTTACTAAAGCTATCGTACCAGTTACTGAAGCTAATGTATAAGTCACTTTTATTATCGTGTGAGGGGAGAGAAACACAGCAAGAAACATTGAATCTATCGCTTCTGGATTTGATATTAAACTATAAACCCCGCCGTTTCCGTTGGGGTTACAGTTGATTTATTTTTACTGCCTTCCATTATTGTTATTCCGGAAAGTTAATAAATATTTTCGATAAATTGCTTGATTTCAACTAAATATTATATTATCTTTGAAGGTTTTAAAACACAAAAGGTATAAGAAAACTTTTATTCAATACTGTGCAACCTTTTTCTTTTTGGGAGTCTTATAATTGATAATATTGAGTGCCAACCATAAAAATTAAAATTATGAAAATAACATTTACAGTTTTAATGTTGCTTGTTTTCCAGGTTGGGATAATGCAGGCACAAATGGTAGGAACAAACGCCTATATGAATGGCGCTGGTGTAGAAATTGGAATTAACGGTGCCGGGGGATTTGAAGGCGTTGATACCACGGTATCTCCTGTTCCTGCAGGAATGCATTGCCGGACAAATACTGTATTCTTTGGTATCGTTGCAAACCCTCAGAACAATAACTGGGCAACTTTTGACGGCGACTTTTTTACACCCGGAACTCCTGAAAATGGATGGGGAATTACCATTGGGGCCAATATTAGTAGTGCAGGTGACAATTGTGATTATTTAGATCAAATTCCCGGAAGTATAACAAATTATCAGCATATTTCTAACTATTATATTGTTGATTGGGAAGGAACCAAAGACAGTATTGATGTAAAAATTGAATATTTTTTAAAGCAAACTGATCTTTTCTATAATACATCTGTTTCTATTAAGAATAATAAAACTCGTACAATTCCTTCACTTTACTATTACAGGAACATAGACCCAGATAATAATATAATGATAAACGGAGGAAGTTATGTAACAGTCAATAAAATTGTATCTCAGCCTGATCCTATTACCGGATATGGTATTGCAATGGTAACTGCAACTCAAAGAATACCCTGGAAATCTTATTGTGGGTTTGCTGCTTCGGGAGCTAACTGGAGAGCTTCTTATGGAGGATTTTCAAACAGGAGCGGTTATGATATGTGGACACCATCATCAACTTTCACTCAAACTGTTGGTTCAAGCGATAGTGCAGATATCGCTATTCAATTAAGTTATCGTATGCAGAATTTAACACCCGGCGCTACGAGTACATTCAATTTCAATACATTTTTTTCGGATTCCGCCGGACAGGCATATGGTAATTTAATGTATTTTATGTTTCCGGCCTCATCAAATGCTCCTATGGTTGCATGCAGCACATGTGCTGACACTGTTAGCACTTGCGGAGGCCCGGTTCCAATTGTAATTGCAGGTGCAACTGTTGATCATTATTCATGGGTATGGAGCCCTGCAGCGGGATTATCCACAAACGCAGGGGACAGTGTTATCGCAAACCCTTCCGTTACCACATTGTATACAGTTTTTGGTACTCCTTTAGATACTACTGTTACGGCAGATACTCTTACTATAGTGGTAAAACTAACTCCAGGCGCAATAGTTAGCATTACAGCATCTGCAAACCCAGCTTGTTCAGGTGCTTTGACAACTTTAACCGGAAGCGGTGCA
>JBEKEO010000202.1:0-5730 GCA_050013795.1 Bacteroidales bacterium | reverse complement strand
TCCTCAGATTTTTTCTGCTTTTAATCATACTCCTTTTAACAATGTTAAAGTAGTAATTATAGGGCAGGATCCTTATCATGGGAAAGGACAGGCCAACGGATTATGTTTTTCAGTCAACGATGGAATAAACAAACCACCTTCACTTGTTAACATTTTTAAAGAACTTCATGATGATTTGGGAGTAAAAATTCCAACAAGTGGTAATTTAGAGAAATGGGCTGATCAGGGAGTGCTGTTGCTTAATGCTACACTTACTGTAAGGGCAAGCCAGGCAGGTTCGCATCAGAATAAAGGTTGGGAAAATTTTACTGATGCCGTGATTCGTGCATTATCAGATGAAAGAGATGGGTTAATATTTATATTATGGGGAGCATTTGCACAAGCAAAACAAAAGCTTATAGATGTTTCCAAACATCATATTCTAAAGGCAGCTCACCCCTCACCTTTTTCTGCATATAATGGTTTTTTTGGTTGTAAACATTTTTCAAAAACAAATGAATTACTTAAACAGATGGGGAAAGAAGAAATAAATTGGGGAATTTGTAGTTAGTAGTTGGGAGTTATTGGTTCATAGTTCTTAGTAAAATAAAAGAATTTGAAATATCCTATTCTGAAATATTATCTGCTTCTTTTTACAATGCTTTATTGTTCTCTTGTGTTCTGCCAAAAGACATACCTTTTGAATATTATTGTAAATAATGAACAGAAGTCAATATTGAATAAATATTCTTTTAAAAAGGAATTTAAAGACACTTTATCGCGAAAGCAGGAAGTGAAGAATTTATTGCACACTTTATGGAATGATGGATACATAACTGCTTCTGTTGACAGTATTGTGAAAAAAGATTCTAATAAAATCTCTTCATATTTGAATATAGGTAAAAAATATTTATGGGTAAAATTAAAGAAAGGAAATGTTGGGGATGCTTTGTTACAAGAGGCGGGGTACAAAGAAAAAATATTCAATGGGAAGCATGTTGATTATCGCGATGTTTCAATGCTGAATGAAAAAATTATAAAGTATTGTGAAAATAATGGTTATCCATTTGCTTCGGTGAAATTGGATACTTTTTCATTTACTGACAGCAGTATTACTGCTTCGTTAAATATATCTAAAAATAAAATGATTGTAATTGATAGTGTAGTGCTTCGTGGAAAAGTTAAGCTTTCAAAAACATACTTATATAATTATTTAGGAATAAAACCCGGCGATTTATATAATGAATCAAGGGTGGCTGATATTTCAAAAAGAATAAAAGAGTTGCAGTTTATGAAGGAAATAAGACCCTTCAATATCATTTTCAATAATAATAAAGCTACTATAGTAATTTTTGCGGAAAAGAAAAAAAGCAGTCAGGCTGATGGAATAATTGGGGTTGCCCCAAATGCCCAAACGTTAGGAACACCACAAACGTCAGGAAAGCTGATGGTTACAGGGCAGGTAACTCTTAATCTGATAAATTCTTTTTACAAGGGTGAAATGATAGATTTAAACTGGCAGAAACTTCAACCGCGCACACAGCAACTGAATACCGGTTTTGTTTATCCATATCTTTTTAAAACCCCTTTTGGCTTTGATTTTAAATTCAATTTATATAAGGATGACACTCTTTATTTGAATCTCCAAACCAGCATTGGAATACGTTACAATTTTACAGGGAATAATTATATAAAACCTTTTTATGAAAATCAGACTACTTCGCTGATAAGCACTTCTCAATATAAAGATGCAACTGCATTGCCTAATATTTTGGATATAAGTTCAAATATGTACGGGATTGAATACAAACTTCAAAACCTCGACTACCTGTATAACCCGCGCAGAGGTTATGATATGTTAATTTCCGGAAGTGTTGGTACTATGCAAATACATAAGAATTCTGCCATTAATGATACATTGTACAATACGATAAAGCTTAATAGCACTCAATATAAATTTACCGCTTTGCTTAACTTTTACATACCTCTTTTCACAAAATCAGCTATCAAACTTGGATTAAATGCTGCTTCATTGCAGGGGAAAGACATGTTTGAAAATGAATTTTTTAGAATAGGAGGACTTAATACATTAAGAGGTTTTGATGAAGTATCTATTTATGCTTCCACATACGGTATTGGGACTGTTGAATACCACTTTATCTTTGAACAAAACTCCTATCTCTTTGCTTTCTGGAATGGTGCATATTACGAAAGTAAGGCTGTGAAAAAATTTGTGCATGATACTCCTTATGGTTTTGGAGTAGGAGTTTCGTTCGAAACAAAAGCAGGAATATTTTCGCTTAGCTATGCATTGGGCAAGCAGTTTAACAATCCTATTATTTTTAAGCAGGCAAAAATATCATTTGGAATAGTGAATTATTTCTGATGCTTTAATTTGAAACTTAATTATACAATTGTTGTTTTAAATATGGCTATTTAATGTTTCTCTTTAAAGCTTTAACATATAATGAATCCACTTCATAGCCTAGTTCTTTGGCTTTTAAAGCATCTTCCAGTGCAGGTTTGAATTTGCCTATGGTGTAATAATTCCCCGAACGATTAAAATAAGCACAGGCTAAATCGGGACTGTATTTAATAGCGAGGCTGTCGTCGCTTATCGCCTTATAATATAATGGTAATGCAGTAGCGGTTTTACCGGCATCCTGGGCTTCTTTTCCCAGCCAGTAATAGGCCAAACCACGATTATAATAAGCATCCGAATAATCCACTTTCATTTCAAGGGCTTTGTCAAAATCTTTTATGGCAAGCTTGTATTGATGCTTTTCGTTATAAGCATCGCCACGGCCGTTATAACCTTTAATGGTTGAAGGGTATTTTTCAAGTGCATCATTCCAAATGCTTAAAGTATCTTTCCACACTTTGCAGCGCTGGTATGTTCCGATTGCAAGACATAAAATAAAGACCGAAAGAATGATAGTCAGTGCGGGTTTAAGGATTTTAAATTTCGGTGTCTTGTTTTTCCAGACGTAATCAATGCCATGCCCTATCATGAAAAACAAGCCAATGTATGCTATATAAGTGTACCTGTCGGCGATGATAGCCCCTCCTACAGGTATTATCTGCAATATCATGACGAGAGAGAAAATAAAGAACAACATGCCGAAAAGAATAATACGAGTATGTTTTACTGATTTATATACCAGCCAGCATAATGCCAAGACAATTATTGCATAAACAATATACCATCCGTAAGTTCTTTTAAGAGGATAATCGTAAAAGCAAGACAGGTTTATTGGCAGCTGGCTTTTCCACAAATAAGTTGTTACCCCGTAAGCCGCAAACAGTATGCGGTCGTATAAAGAATAGTCGGTAAAGACGATGGCTTTTGTCTGTTTCTGGGCGGTATAGGCAAGAATACCAAAAATTAGGGCAATAAGAAAGAAGGGAATCTTTTCTAAAATAACTTTCTTATCAATCAATTTCCTTCCTGAATAATAATCAATAAGTGGCAGAATAACCGCCATAGATACTGCCATAGCTTTACTTAAAATAGAACATGCAAACAATATTATAGCCAGCAAGTAAAACATCTTTCGTTTCTGTGTGTTGCGTATATACCATGTATAAGCAAAGAGCGCGGCAATTTCGAAAAGAACATAAAGTAAGTCTTTTCTTTCTGCTACCCATGCCACGCTTTCAACGTGCATGGTGTGAATGGCAAAAAGCAAAGCCGTTATAAAAGCGATGATATTACTTCGTGCCAGCAAACGAATAAAAAGAAAAACAAGTAAAGTATTTATTAGATGTAGAATTATATTAGTAGTGTGATAAACCCTCGGGTTTAGCTTATCATAACTATATTCAATAGCATACGATAGCATGGTAAGTGGGTGGTAATTTCCCATGCCCATAATACATGCTGTTTTTAATGCAAATATCTTAGCAATATGAGCAGCATCTAATTTCTGTATGTCCTTATCAATGGTGATATAGTTCTTATCATCCCAACCTGTCAGCGTATTTTTTAATGCAGGAGTATAAACAATATATGTAGCAACAAGCATTGCAATGATAATGGCTATCCATTTCCCGTTTAGCTTGTCGTTGCTCACAATAACGGGCTTCTTAGGATTGACTTTTATACTTGTATTATGCTTTGGTTTTTGCATGTCTTGAATATGCAAACTGATTTAAGAGTTCAAACCTACAAGATTTTTAGAAATATGCAAAATTGTTTTAATTTTACCGTCATATGAAATTAAGATTATGGGATTTGTTTTTTTAATAGCAGGTATAATAATAGGATTTGTAATTGCATGGTTATTTGTCAGAACCAAAAATAATACATCTACTACTGATTTGCAACAACAGCTTTACAACATTACCAAAGAAAAGGATACTGTTATTTTTGAAACTGACAAAGCTAAAAGCATAGCTGAGGAACGCTTTAATAAAGCGAAAGAAGAACTGCAACTTATCACCGAAGAACTGAAACAGGAAAAAGAAAAAACACTTCAGCAAAGTAACCGCCTTTCGAAAGCCGAAACCGAATTCAAGAACCTGCTTGAAAAGCTTAACACACAGAAAGCCGAAATGGAAGAACTCCAGAAAAAGTTTTCTACTGAGTTTGAAAATATTGCGAATAAGATATTGAAGACACATACGCAGGAATTTGCTCAGTCAGGGTTAAAGAGTATGGGTGAAATACTGAATCCATTGAAGGAAAAGATAGTAGATTTTGAAAAGAAAGTGAATGAAGCCTATGATAAGGAACTGCGTGATAAAGTTGACCTTCGGGCGGAAGTAAGAAAACTTTTCGATCTTAATAATAAAATTAGCGAAGACGCGAATAACCTTACTAAAGCATTAAAAGGCGATTCGAAGAAACAGGGAAACTGGGGTGAAATGGTGCTTGAGAAATTACTCGAACGCTCAGGTCTTACCAATGGGATGGAATATCAGACACAGTTCAGCACGGAAAGCGACGAAGGTAAGCGTTTACAACCAGACGTTGTAATATTTCTCCCTGATAAAAAGCATGTGATAATTGAGTCCAAAGTTTCGCTAGTGGCTTATGAGAAATATGTGAATGCTACGGATGAAGAGGAACGGAAGCAATACATGAAAGAACATCTTCTTTCCATTCGTAACCATATAAAAGAATTAAGTGCGAAAAATTACCAGTCGGCAAAGGATATGAACTCGCCGGATTTCGTTCTCCTTTTTATTCCGATAGAATCATCTTTCGGGGTTGCTGTGCAAGCCGATCAGCAGTTGTTTAATGATGCATGGGAAAGCAGGATAGTTATTGTTAGTCCTTCTACATTGTTTGCAACATTGAAAACCATTGCTTCTATCTGGAAACAGGAAAACCAAACAAAGAACGCTATTGAAATAGCACGACAAGGTGGAGCTTTGTATGATAAGTTCGTTGGCTTTGTGAACGACCTTGAAAAGCTTGGAAAGAATATTGGCACCCTGAATGAAACCTACGAAGAAGCCATGAAGAAGCTTAAAACAGGAACTGGCAATCTGGTCGGTAAAGCAGAAAGCATGCGTAAACTAGGAATTAAAACTTCAAAGCGGCTGCCGGAAAATTACAGCGAAGAAGCCGAAAATATCTTACCCGAAGAAAAAGAATGAAGAGGCTCATCGTTGCTGTTATATTGATTGCTTCCCTTGTTTCTTGCCATGTTGCCAGAATGGCATCCCATAATTTTTTCTATTTATACGACAGGGATATGCTCCCTTTTATTCCCGAATATGCCATCTTTAATGTGAACGACAGTA
>JBEKEO010000201.1:0-5791 GCA_050013795.1 Bacteroidales bacterium | reverse complement strand
CCATTGACCCGAAAGTTAGGTCGATAAAGATGACACTATACCGGCTTGCCAGAAATTCAAATGTTATTAATGCGCTGGTCAATGCTGCAAGAAACGGCAAGAAAGTTACCGTTTACATGGAGTTGCAGGCACGCTTCGATGAAAAAGCCAACATTAACTGGTCGGAAAAACTTATTGACGAAGGAGTAAAAATAATTTTCGGGATGCCGGGACTGAAAGTCCATACAAAATTGATACTCGTCAAAAGGAACGAAGGAAATAAAACGGCTTACTATTCTAACATTGGCACAGGAAATTATAATGAAGAAACGGCAAAAGTATTTACCGATGAAAGCCTGTTTACCTGCGATCCGGATATTGCTTCCGATGTTGAAAAAGTGTTCGATCTTTTTGAAAATAATTATAAGCCTTTGCGGTTCAAAACACTTATCGTTTCGCCTTTTTATATGCGGAATTATTTTACCCGCATGCTTGCAAACGAAATCAATAATGCTAAAGCAGGAAAGCGCGCATGGGTCATATTGAAAGTTAATAATATGGTCGACATGGAAACAGCCAAAAAGCTTTACCGTGCAAGCCAGGCCGGGGTAAAAATAAAATTGATTGCTCGCGGGACCTGTATCCTTAAAGCCGGCATTCCCGGTCTTAGCGATAATATTGAAGCAGTGAGCATTGTTGACAGGTTCCTTGAACATTCAAGGATATTTGCTTTTTGCAATAACGGTGATGAAAAATATTATATTTCTTCAGCTGACTGGATGAAGCGAAACTTTGATTACCGCGTAGAAGTGGCTTGCCCAATAAACGATAAAAAGTTACAAAAAGAACTGAAAAAAATTCTGGACATAGAACTAAAAGACAACACTAAAGCCCGTTTGCTTAATTATAACAGGTACAATCATTATAAAACTGCTCCCGGCAAAGCGCCGGTAAGGTCGCAACACGAAATATACAATTATCTTAAAAATATCTGAATCATGCTCTTCGCTTCCATTGATATAGGCGCTAATGCAGTAAGGCTTTTTTTCGCCAATGTATTTGAATCTAAAGGTAATGCAGTAGCTGAGAAAGCTTCCCTTATCCGTATTCCGCTGCGGCTTGGAGAAGATGTTTTTGAATCCGGAAGCATTTCGCAAAAGCGTATTGAAAATTTATTGAAGACCATGAATGCCTTCAAACTCCTTATGGATGTTTACCAGCCCCTCGATTATATGGCATGCGCCACTTCTGCCATGAGGGAGGCAGAAAACGGATTACAAATTATCAATGAAATAAAAAAGGAAACAGGTATAGATGTTCGCATTATTGACGGGATTGAAGAAGCAAAGCTGGTGTGCGCATCTAACAATATTACTATCGGAAAACAGTATTCTTTAACCATGTATGTGGATGTAGGAGGCGGCAGTACAGATATTTCTGTTCTTAAAAACCATATACTTATAGGTTCAGGATCTTTTAAATTGGGAACTATCCGACTTCTTGAAGAAAAAGTGAATATAGAAGAATGGGATCGACTGAATGATTGGCTTAAAAAATTCAGTAATGATTTTGGCAAGATATATTTGATAGGTTCCGGAGGAAACATTAATAAACTTTCGAAGCTTTACAGTACACAAGATGATAACTCTATAAGTTTACCCAACCTTAAGCAGGGACATAAGAAACTTTGCAGCATGACACTGCAGCAACGCATAGAAGAAATGGGCATGCGCCCCGACCGAGCCGATGTTATTATCCCGGCAGCTGAAATATTCCTCAGCATTATGAAAACCACTCATTCCGGTTTAGTTTTTGTTCCCCGCATTGGGCTTAGCGACGGACTGATATACACGGTTTATAAAAAGTATAAGGAAAAACAGAAGATTTGTACGGAATGAGGATGTATGTTTGATAATGTTGGATATTTGAATTATTTAAAAAGTTTTGGTTTTATAAGTGCAATAACAAACAATATTCGCTATAACAAGGCAAATATTGCAACCCACGCACAACAATCACAACAGTTAGTATCTTCAGGCATTTTGTTATAAGCATATGGTACTGCTACCAATAACATAATTATAAATGCTGTCATTTCTTTTGCTTTTTACTTTCAATACAAAAATATATCCGTATTTATAAGTATTTTATAAAGATTAATATTCAAAGTATATGGATTTTATAAAGAAAGGAATGGCACATATAAAACATTTATACATTTGACATAATTCCTGATATTTTCCTTATATTCTGGTAGCTACCTTTGTATCATAATTTTTAAAAACTTAAAATTATGAAAAGGTCAATCTTAATATTCCCGCTTTTATTATTCAGTTTAGGTACTGAATTGACAGCACAAAAAATAAACGAAGGAGTTTATTTATCTGCTAAAAATTTTACAAATAGTAAAATTTCATTTGTAAATAATCAGCTTAATAAAAAATACAAGTTCTACTTACATGAGATTTTCAACACTTCAACAGTAAAATTAATTATTGGCGATTCGATTATCACACTTAACAAAGATTCAATTTTTGGTTATCGTGATAAAGCAAATATTTGTTATCGCTTATATAATAAAGCCGAATATAAAATTATCAATCCCTCAGAAAAAATTCTGTTGTATAGTAGAACATCAACGGAAGGTGGATTTAGAAGCAGTCGAACTGTTACAAACTATTTCTTCAGCGAAAATGCAAGTTCCCCTTTATATCTGCTTTCTAAACAAAATCTCAAAACAGTTTTCTGGAAAGATGTATCATTTCTTGAACTGATAGATGTTTATTTTGACAGCGATAAACAGTTAACTGCATACGACAGTATCAATAAAATTTATACACTGAACCGTGTTTATGAATTAAGCAAACAAAAAGCGAATTAAGAAAATAATTATTGACATAACAATTAATGGATGAACAACAAAATCGAAAAAATAAAAAAAGGTTAGCTCCTTTTTGGAGAGCTATTGTTGAAGTCGGGTTTATAGTCTTTCTTTTCTATTCAAATCTTTTAATGGGAGAGTTTACTCATTCGGGATTTGGACGAAACAGAGGCTTATGGTGGGCGGTACAAGATATTTTTACAATTGCCAATTTCATTATAGCTATTGTTCTGGCACTTATTGGATATTTAATTGTTGAATTTTGGAGAAACAGATTGTAAAAAGGAAATACAGTATTAAATAATTTTAAATTAAATAAGGATGAAAAAAATTACAAAATCAATTATCGTACTTACAGTTGCAGGTTTACAGTTTGGATGCTTGCTAACTTTTGCACAAAAAGATTCAATCAAATCGCAAATCCCTTTTGAAGGGCAGGATCAGTCGTGGCAAAACGGAAGCGACCGAAGGGATTCAGCCGTATTAACAAGTAAATATGTAACAGGAAGTATCATGGTTGATGCCAATGCAAACTATTCTTTCGCCAACCCGATTGATCATACTGTTGTTGGTTCTACGGCAATGGCACGCAGCAATGAAATGGAAGTTTCATGCGCAGCTATTGGAGGCGATTTTAGCTTTAAGGGAGCACGTGGAAGAATAATGACACAATTCGGTACACGCTCTACAGTTGTTCCGCGAAATGATTTAAGTCCTTATCACGGACAGTATGACCTTGCAGATGTGTACCGTTATATCAGCGAAGCTTACGGTGGTTATCATTTTAACGTGATGCACGGAATTAACGTGGATGGCGGAATGTTTATGTCGTATATCGGCCTCAATTCCTATTACCAGGTGGAGAACTGGGAATACCAGGCATCATATACTTCTGATAATACACCCTGGTTCTTTAATGGTATCCGTACCCAGATTTTTCCATCCAATACTTTGAAAATAGAATTATGGCTCATCAATGGATGGCAGAGTTATGGAACCTTTAATGATATGCCGGGTTTTGGTGGTAATATTACCTGGTGCCCCAAAGAAAGTATCAAACTTCTTACCAATGATTACTATGGAAGCGATGCAGCCGGTTTGCTTGGCAGGCACAGGTTTCACTCCGATAATAGTTTTTTGGCAAGATATTATCATCAACCAAAAACAAAAAAAGGAGTAACCCAGATGGCTTTGTCGGCAACCTTTGATATTGGTTTTGAGAAAGGTGATGGAGTAAATGGTTTTAAAACCGGCGATTCATTAAATCCTGCACAAAACTTTGTAAGCGCAATGTTTTACAACCGTATTTGGTTTGGACATGGTAAATGGGCATGGTGTGTTGGCGGAGGGTGGATGACAAACCCGGGACGTTATTTGGTTCTTGCTCCAACAGGCGATGCAAGCCCTTTCCCCAATCCTTATAATCCTACACAGGCAGCAGGAACACATCCCTTCACCGAAAATCCCGGTGACAAATTTACAAGTTTTGATTATTCAACTAATATAAGCTGGATACCTAACCAAAGTATTGAATTCCGCCTGGAATATGTACATCGTGCTGCTAATGTCAACTACTTTGCAGGCCCCGGAGGAGTTACTTCACCAACGGGATATACAACTACAGCTTTCGGCCCAGGTACTCAATATCCGAACTGGGCACCTGATTTGGTAAAAACAGAAGACAGGATAATTGTTGCAGTATTATTCAGATTATGAAAAGTGAAGTAAAAGTTAATAACAAACAGAAAGCCTCCAAAAACCCCGGGGGCTTTTTTATTTGTAGTCATAGCAGGGTTACTGATAAGTAAATTAAAAGCTTTCTCTTTGTAAATCCCTTCTATGAAAAAATCGAAAATTATATTAGGAAGGATAATTAAACGTCAACGTGAGAAATCAGGTATTACGATGAAGGAGTTGGCAGACAGGCTGGACCTGGACAGGCAATATGTTTGGAAACTGGAAAACGGGAAAATAAATATGTCACCCGATTATCTTGATAAGATAATTGATAAACTCGGATGCAAACATGAAGATTTTTTTAATATTACTGAAAAAAATTAATTATTAATCCTTTAAAAAAAACATCACCATGAAAAAAACATCAGGATACTTTCATATTGTGCTTGCCCTGGCAAAAATGAGCATAGCCAATTTAATAAACTTAGCGTTTGGACTTATTTACGATACCGACCCCGATTATACGGTTCACTCCTATACACAGGCCCAGTTACGCGCATTGGCAACAACAGTTCAAAATGAATTAGGCAGCAGGGTTACCGACCCACATCCTACCCTTACCCACCAGGAGCAGATTGATGTACTTGCCCTTACACAGGCTATACTGGCTATAAAAAGCGAAGTAACGGTGGCCGCCAACAAAAAAGCGCAGGGTAACAGGGCAACTTTTGAAATAGTGGTAAACCGCATAGGTCTTCATCCGGCAAAGGCACACGCCACACACGTCCGCATTTTTGAAGAAAAAGTTGCCGGAAAAGGAATGCTTGAATTTATCGGCCCTATAGAAAAAGGACTTGGAATGCCAACCTATACCTTCGAATACGGCATCGCCCCTTCTTTTGGCGTATTGCCAACCGTTTGGCAGCCTCAAATTGCATTGCACAGTTCCGAACTCTATATGACCGGCTTGCCCAGCGGGTCTGTTGTGGCATTGCGGTATGCCGTTACCATTATTCCTTCGCACCATAAAAAAACGGCTTCTACAGGCGCAGCTACTCAAAAAACGGTTACCCAAACGGCTGCATTGAATAAAATGGTCAGTCTTCTTCCGGTTAATAAGCAGGGAAAAGTACAATTAGTGCATGGTGTAGCTTATACTCATTTTAGCGACGCTGTTTATATAGTGGTTTCTTAAAGGAAAACCCTTAAAATAGCAGTGAAACACACTTTCTTACGAGAGAAACACACTTTCTT
>JBEKEO010000200.1:0-5842 GCA_050013795.1 Bacteroidales bacterium | reverse complement strand
TGAAAGAATAAAGCTTCTGCGAGGGGATCATATCGCGTAATGCGTCGTACAGTGGCTGTAAATATGGATCAAGCTTATCTTTCAGATCACCGGGAAGGAAACCAAGGTTCTCACCTGCTTCCACTGCAGGCCTAGTCAATATTATTCTTCTGACTTCCTTATTCTTTAATGCTCGAACTGCAAGCGCCACAGCGGTATATGTTTTACCCGTTCCAGCTGGCCCAACTGCAAATATCATATCGCTCTTATCATAGCTCTCCACCATTCGCTGCTGGTTGACGGTACGGGCTTTTATAGGAATGCCATTCTTTCCATGGACAAGAACATCTTTATCAACAACTTCTCCATTATACGATTGCTGAGTATCCATTATGTATTCAATGTCTTTTTCAGATATTTTCCCGAATTTCTCGTAATGCTTAAGAAGGATCTCAAACCGCTCTACAAACTGCTCAAGCTCTTCCTGATCGCCTATTGCCTTTATCATATCACCACGGGAAATTATTTTCAGTTTTGGGAAAAACTTCCTGATAACTTCAAGGTGGTTATCGTTTACACCAAATAATTCAACCGGGTTAATCGCTTCGAGCGTAAAAGTTTTTTCTGTCATGTAAACTTAAAAGATATTTACTACTTTTGAAGCACAAAATTAAGAACATTTTTCATATAAAGTAATTGCACCGTTTTCAACAATGGCAATTATTACACTAACTACCGACTGGGGACTTAAAGACCATTATTCAGGTGCAGTGAAAGGCGCTCTACTTTCGTTAATGCCTGATGTGAACATTGTTGATATCACACACCAGATTCCACTTTTTGATATAGAGCCTGCCTCGTTCGTTATAAGGAATTGTTATAACAATTTTCCAAAAGGAACCATTCATATCATTGGTATCAATACAGAAGCTTCGATAGAAACGCCTCACATGGCAATACTTTACGACGGGCATTATTTTATCGGAGCTGATAATGGTATCTTTTCTCTTATTTTTTCAGGTAAACCGGAAAAGATCATTGAACTGAACATTCCTCAGGATTCTGATTATTTTACTTTTTCAACCCGTGATGTTTTTGTTAAAGCTGCCGTGCTTATTTTACAAGGTAAAAAGTTGGAAGAGATTGGCTTTGAAAAGGAATCGCTTAATGAGCAACTTCATTTAAATCCTGTAATTGAAGCCAATACTATAAAAGGGAATGTCATTTATATCGACTCGTACGAAAATGTTATCACCAATATTACTGAGAAACTATTTCGCGAAGTGGGAAAAGGACGGAAGTTTGTTATCACATTTCGTAGCGGCTACGAAATAGAAACCATTAGCCATGCATACAAAGATGTTGATCCGGGTGAAAAACTGGCTTTATTCGGCTCATCGGGCAATCTTGAAATAGCCATGAACATGGGAAATGCAAGCAGCCTGCTTGGTCTAAAGATGAGAGACTCCGTGCGTATTGATTTTGATGAAAAAATTTAACACCGCGAGATAACTCACTAATTTGCCCTAACCGGAACTGATAGTATAACATTCATTTTAGTTGCCGTTCCGTTTTGTATGCCGGGAGCGTATTTCAGGGGTTTTACCAGCTGCAGGATTTCTTCATCAATTCCTTTTTCAATTCCACTGAGCACGGATAAATTTGCTAACGTACTGTCGGGCATTACATCAAAACTTACCATTACATTGCCAGCTAGTTTTTTTGCAATAGCTGCATCGGAATAATGAATATTATTATAGAAGTATGTGTACAACTTTTGATCGCCGCCTGGGTAATAAGGTTCCTGCTGGGTAACTACTTTAAAATTTATATCATTTGGATCTTTTTTCGGGGATTGATTTCCTTGACAATTGGCTATTGCAGGTATCCAAAACAATAGCATTATAATAAATATTGTTTTCATTTCCTTTTATATTATTTACAAAGTTATGATTCATTTATTAATAACAGGAAGGAATTTAATCATTTTTAACTAAATTATAACTTCTTCCCTTTAAATTTAGAGTAATTTCGCAAATAAATTATTGAATTATCTAATACTACTTTTATGAGAATATCGATGTTAAATAAAATTCTTTTCTTCTTTTTCTTTGTATTTATAGCCTTTTCATCAATCGGTGTTGCTCAGAAAACAAGAAACAATTTTGAAGATGACAGCAAAAAATTATCTTCAGCTTTACAAGTAATTGACCTTTTCTATGTTGATACTGTGAATAACAATAAACTTGTTGAAACTGCCATAACGAATATGCTGAAAGACCTGGATCCACATTCAGTATACATGACTAAGGAAGAAATGCAGGAAGCTAACGAACCTTTGCAAGGCAATTTTGATGGAATTGGAGTTCAATTCAGCATTGTTAAAGATACCATTATGGTTGTTTCTCCTACCGTCGGTGGCCCCTCGGCAAAACTTGGAATCATTCCGGGCGACAGGATAGTGAAGATCAACGGCGAAAATGCTACAGGCAACAAAATAAACAATACTTATGTAGTTAAGCATTTGCGCGGCCAAAAAGGAACAACAGTTAACATTAGCGTCAAGCGCAAGGGAAAGAAAGACCTCATTGAATATACTATTACACGCGATAAAATTCCTATCAACAGTATTGATGCCACTTTCATGGCCACTTCCGATATAGGGTATATCAAATTGGACCGCTTTGGCGCTACCACTACTGAAGAATTTGAACAAGCTGTTGCGAAATTAAAATCTCAGGGTATGAAAAGCCTTATACTCGATCTTCGCGGAAACGGTGGAGGTTATTTAAACTCCGCAATAGACCTTGCTGACGAATTCCTTGTCAAAGATAAGCTTGTTGTATACACGCAGGGACTGAATAGTCCTCAACAAAAATCCTTTTCGACTGCAATGGGTAATTTTGAAACAGGGAAATTAGTTATACTTGTTGATGAGAGCAGCGCATCTGCCAGCGAAATTGTTTCTGGTGCAATACAAGACTGGGACAGGGGGCTTCTTATCGGAAGGCGTACATTCGGGAAAGGTCTTGTTCAGCGGCCATTCACGCTTCCAGATGGTTCCGTCATCAGATTAACTACTGCAAGGTACTATACACCTTCAGGCAGAAATATCCAGAAACCATATAACGAAGGCACAGACAAATATTTTAAAGAACTTACCGACCGCTACAAACACGGAGAAGATTTTCACCAGGACAGCATTCACTTCCCTGATTCACTTAAATTTTATACATCAAAGAAAAGACTTGTTTATGGAGGTGGCGGCATTATGCCAGACATTTTTATTCCTGCTGATACATCAAAAATATCTGATTATTATAATGACATCAGGCGTAAAGGTTTGCTGTATTCATTTTCTTTGCAGCTTCTTGATAAATCGCGCGACAGCATGATTACAAAGTATAAGGATGCCGCTTCATTTGTAAAAGATTTTGTTGTGGACACTCTTTTCCTCAATAAGTTTATTGCTTACGCGGAAAAAGAAGGTGTTAAAAAAGATAAAAAAGGTATTGAATTATCGAAAGAATATCTTCTTAACCAGATCAAAGCAAATATAGGCAGCAGCTTGTTCGACGTTAATACATATTATGTGATCTCATCCGCAATAGATGATGATTACAAAAAAGCTCTCGAATCAATAAATGATAAAACATTTAAAAAGTTTAAGATCGAGTAAGCTTTTGATCTTTTTCTTATCTTCTCACTTATTTGCAAGCATCCGGTTATAATTGCTTAAACTTCTATCGTAGGTCTTTTCATATTCCTTATTAAAATAACAAGCAGGTAATTCGCCACTCTGCCTGTGATATTCTATACATTCGCAACATACTCCTTTTCTTGAACATAGATAGGTGCAATTGCAATCTTTTTTATTTTTATCTGCTGAACATGTTTTCATACTTCTTTTAGCTTTATCAATATTTGAAGATAATTAACTGCTGAATAAATTCAACCATTCTATTTTCCTTTTCTTCTAAGAAATCCGAATGCAACGGAAAATGGTTTCTTGTCGTTATGTAACACACCTTCGTTAACGGAGCGTACATCTTCTACCGTATAAAATGCCTGTGGATTATATCTGTTAATGATGGAAACAAAACCTGGAATATTATCACGTTTAACAACCGAAAATATGATCTTTACATTTCCATGTGATCCTTCAGCATCAACCACTGTGATGCCATAGTTTTGCGCACGTAACATATCCACCAGTTCACTTGTATCTGATTTAGGCACTACGCGGATCATCACGCTTCCTATTGATATCTTTTCTTCAAGTATCATTCCTATGTAATTACCCATGGCAAAACCACTGCCATAGGCTATGTAACAGATAGCATTATCAAGGTGTTTCATAATCTGGCTTACAGCAAGGAGCCAGATCAGCACTTCGAAAAACCCGAGCAAGGGCGCTACTTTTTTTATTCCTTTTGATACAAAAATAAGCCGTAAAGTATCGAGACTAACATCACAGATACGGGCAAGAAAAATAAGCAAAGGCAATACAACCCATGCAAATACATCGGAATTAAAAAAACCTGAAGATACCATAATAAGGAGGTTAAAAATTATATGCAAACCTACATGAATTTTGAGAAATATGCCAAATTATGCATAAACTACAAATTTTATGTACATATTAAAATGTGGTTGTTTTGCACCATTGTCTCTCTATAATGATTTTTAATATATTTTTCAAAACAATAGATTTAATTCTTTTTTTTATACATTTGCAACCCTAAGTAAATTGGTTCTTTTTATTTTCGGGGTGTAGCCCCGATATAAATCGGGATAAACTCCGCCCGGTTCATCGCGTCCCGACTATGTCGGGAAGATCGCAGGTTCGAATGTGGATATTTATGTTGATGTTCTTTATTTATTATTTTCGGGGTGTAGCGTAGCCCGGTTCATCGCGCCTGCTTTGGGAGCAGGAGGTCGCAGGTTCGAATCCTGCCACCCCGACTTTTCATACATTTAAACCACTGTAAATCGGTGGTTTTTTATTTTATTGCACTACCATTATACTGCATTTTTTTATTAGAAATAAAAAATCCCTCTGCATTTCTTTGTAAGGATTTTCTATAAGCCAATATTATAATTTACTCTTTAATGAGCTTCTTAATTATAACATCATTTGGTGTCCTTACTTCCAAAATATAAATTCCACCTGGTAATTCTGAGACATCTATACTTGTATTATTACCGGTTGTTTCAAGGGTTTTTATCAGTTTGCCTTGTATGTCCAGAATTTTGATTACTGCCTGTCGCGGTGCTCCTATAATAATGTTATCAGTAGCAGGATTCGGATAAACTTTTATATTTTCGTTTTCCCCGTCAATATTCTTTATTGAAGTTATGACATTACAGGGAGTTCCTGTTTTATATATCAATATTGAATCATCCTTGTAATTACCCGAATAATCATAAGTGCGAACCATAACCAAGGGGTCACAATCGGGCAGTGTGTCCGTTCTGAGAAGTAATTTATAAGGCCAGACTGTTGATGAACTGCGGTATACTCCATTGATCCATAACTCCACCCGTTGAATTGAAAGACTGTTGTCGCTTACCACAGGATAAACTGTATCGAAAGGAACATTGAATGTATTTCCTGCAAAAGGGAATGCAATTATACACTGAGGCTTTATGTTGTCAGGCATAACAGGGCTTACAGGGCTGTTGCCCAAAGCCAAGTTTACCGACATAAGTTTATTGACAAGAGGCGCTGTATACACAGGGTCTATACAACGGGGTTGCGCAGAATAAGTATCACCCGGATAAAACTCTAGTATCCATGGAGAACTGAAGGGAATAGAATCCGACTGAATATAACTTAAAACATTTTGTGAATAAGGCCAGA
>JBEKEO010000199.1:0-5854 GCA_050013795.1 Bacteroidales bacterium | reverse complement strand
TCTGTTACTACTAATTATCAGTCAACTGGCATTGAATTGACCACTGATATGAACATTGTGCGTTTTATTTTCCCCATCACTCCGGGCGTAAGGGCTTCCTATATACCAAGTTTGAATAAAACTGTTCTTGAATTCCTGATTTCTATTAATTTTACCGGAAATTATACTAATTAAATTGAAAGAAATAATGTTTTAGGTTAAAAGGTTGAGCAACTGGTTTGGTCAATGGTCATTAGTCTTTAGTTTAAAACTTAAGACCAATAACTTACAACCTGACAAGCCGCCTAACCCATCAACTATTTACTGTACTATTATTTGCAAACCTATTATCTATATTTATAAATGAACACACTATTAAAAATAATCATTTCGGCATTTGCCGTACTTATAACTTCATGGCTATTGAGAGGCATTCATATCGACGGCTACTTTACTGCATTGATAGTGGCGGCTGTACTGGCAATTTTAAACAATCTTTTAAAGCCCGTTCTTATACTGCTTACCATCCCTATTACATTTTTCACTCTTGGTTTTTTCCTGCTGGTAATAAACGCTGCTATCATTCTGCTTACAAGCGACATTGTTAAAGGTTTCCGTGTTGATGGCTTCTGGTGGGCTGTTGCTTTCAGTATTATCCTGTCAATTGTTACGGGGATACTGAATAGCTTTAATAAACAGGGAAGTAATTAAATCTCTATTGGTTCGCAGGTTTTTATTTCTGCGAAAATTGAACGTGTTGTTCTTCCTAACACAGAGTCCACAGAGATTATCACAGAGCTACACAGAGAAATTAAAATGTTTGCAGACTGCCAACTGTGGACTGCAGACTGCCGACTAATTTATTCAACCTTTACCGAAACCCTTTTTGCCACATAAGTAACAGTTAGTCCGCCGCCCAGGTGAGTTGCTTCTTTAAGGCTTGTGTATTCAACGCGTTTTAGCTCAATAGTGGCATCGCCCGGTTTCATATCTTTCAGATTATCGGGAGTAATAACAATAATGTTAGCTCCCGCTTCGTATGAAGTGGCATTACAGAACGATTTCTCACTGCCTTCCATCATTACCTCCATTCTCTCATCTTTCTGTAAAGGGGCTCCCACCCATTTCAATTTAACGCCTTCGGTTTTTTTAATGATTGCAGGGTATTCATCTAATTTGAACGGGTAAAGTGAAACCGTATTAGTATATGTTTTGTTATCACAATCGGTAAAAATAAAATTATAGGTTTTTGAAGGAGGCACCTGCTGATTGATTTCATAAAATGTGCCTGAAAAAATATTGTTTCCTGCATCCATCTTCTTGCCGTTAAATGTAACACTGCTTGGCTTTACCAGATTCAGGGTAGTGCCGTTGGCCCCTCCAAAACGGAAAAATGCTGAAGCCGACAGTTCCATATCGCCTTCATCATATGTAAGCGTGTAACTTTGGTATATTTCGCTTTGCTTAACGGCATCCGAATTGGCTGTTTCGTTCGATGCGCAGGAAATAAGCAAAAGCAATAATGCTGCGGATAGCAGTGCTGAAATTCTTTTCATGGGTTTCAGTTTTATTTGAAATATTTACAAATTTAAGAAAATATACAAAAACATATTGAAAAATGGTAAGCAATAAATGTTGTTTCATGCAAAACATCAATATTACATGAATGAATTTATTAATAATGCCGACAATTTTAATAATTACACTGCTTCATTTCTTGTTTGTAATATAAAAATCGTGAAGGATGTAAGCATTATTATCAACAATTGAACTGCATTTGATAAAAACAGTACTTCTCTTGTTAGCGATTGAACTGCATTTGATGAATAACGTGCCTCCCTTGATTGAATACGCACTTACCTTAATTGAATACGTACCTCCCTTGATTAAATACGTACCTTCCTTGATTGAATACACACCTACTTTAGTTGAATACGTACCTACCTTGACTGAATAAGTACGTACCTTCATTGAATACTTACGTACCTTCATTGAATGCGCACGTACCTTGATTGAGTACGCACCATCCTTAATAAATTTGCTCTTGCAAAATGCAAATTCGCTTAAAATGAGTTGTTTTACCCTAATGATTATTTAAGCCCGTTTAATAAAAACCATCATTTATTTAATAAAATTGAAGGAATTGCCATTGAATAATGCAGGAAAAGTATTAATTTTACGTAATTAAAAGCAAAAGCTATGAAGAAGATATACTTTATCTCTCTTTTTACACTCAGCCTTTCACTTTTCACTTTCAACGGCATTGCTCAAACTGCATATATAACGAATGCCACTGATAATACTGTATCCGTTATTAATGTTGCAACAAGCACTGTTACTACTACAATTGCAGTTGGCAATACTCCTGTAGGCATATCAGTAAGTCCCGATGGAAATAAGGTATTTAATGCGAATAGGGATGCAAATACAATAAGTGTAATAAACACTGCTACCAATTCTGTTATTGCTACAATTAGAGTTGGTTCTGCTCCCATCGGTATTTCTGTGAGCTCTGATGGAAGTAAAGCTTATGTAACAAATAGTGGTTCTTATACAGTCAGTGTAATAAACACAGCTACCAATTCTGTTATAGATTCAATTAAAGTGGGTATTTATCCAGAAGGTGTATCTGTGAGCCCTGATGGTGGTAGGGTATATGTTGCGAATTTTAGTTCTAATACAGTTAGTGTAATAACTACAGCTACTGATACTGTTTCAGCAACAATTACAGTTGGTGCTTCTCCTAATGGTGTATGTGTAAGTCCCGATGGAAGTATGATTTATGTTGCAAATGAAGTTTCTAATGCAGTAAGTGTAATAAACTGTGCTACCGATACAGTTACGGCAATAATTCCCGTTTCTTCATATCCATATGGAATAGCTGTAAGCCCCGATGGGAAAAAAGTATATGTTGCATGTAATTATGCTGATACTGTAGATATAATAAACACCTCTACAAATGTCCTGTCGGCTAAAATTGCAGTTGATGATGGTCCTTATGGTATATCTGTAAGCCCCGATGGAAGCAAAGTTTATGTTGCAAATAATGGTAATGAAACAGTAAATGTAATAAACACCGTTAACGATAATGTTTCAGATATAATTTCTGTTGGTATTTGTCCAGTTGCATTCGGGAATTTTATTTCCACTTATGGCACAGGTATTGCCCCACAAAGCATGTTATCGTCAAATATTGAGGTTTATCCTAATCCCGCAAGCGATGAAATAAAGGTAATCAGTAATCAGTTATCAGTAAACAGTATTGATATATATAATTTGCTTGGAGAGAAAATATACAGTTTACCGGTTACCGATAACCGTTCACCGATTACCATTGACGTAAGCAATAACTCATCATTCCCCGGCGGAGTGTATGTGGTGGAAGTTAAAACGGGAAAAGGAATAGAAGTGAGGAAGTTTGTAAAAGAGTAGAAAGTTATAAAGTAAATAAAAGAATAATTTATTTTTAGACTCATCCCTAAATCCCTTCTCTACAAGTAAAGAAGGGACTTATGAGGCTCCCCTCTTTGCCCGCAGAGAGGGGCTGGGGGTGAGTCAGAAAACATCAACATTGAACCTTGAACAATTAATCAGTTGAATTAAAAACATTCAACTTTAGCTGCCTCAATTATTTTATTTGCTTCCTACCTTTTGCAGTTCAATAGCTTTAGCCTTGCATTGTTCGGCTTTTTGCTTGTCGCCCAGGTTGGCATACGAGCCGGCAAGGTTCATATATACCTGTGGGTTATCGGGTTTAGCAGCCAGCGCCTTATTAAAGAACTCGATAGACTTGGCAAAATCTTTTTTCAGCCCGTAAGCAACGCCAAGGTTTTCGAGCAGCGATGCATCGGTGGGTGAAATGGCATAAGCTTTCATTAAGTATTCAATGGATTTATCAAGATTGTTATAATACTTGCCATACATTTCTCCAATCTTGCTAAGTGCTGCTGCATTGTTAGGATTCTTTGCAAGCAGTCGGTTCATAATAACAATTACAGAATCGATCTTTGAAATATATTCGTAAACGCCTGCCAGTCCTACCCACAAATCGTTATTTTCGGGCTGGTACTGTATAAGCTTTCGGTAACTTATCTCAGCTTCGCTGTAGTCCTTATTCTTTGCGCTAACCTGTGCACAATATAACCAGTTGTTAAGCGCTTCTTTCTGCCCGGGACTTATCTGTAAAGCAGTTTCGTAATATTGCCTCGAGGCTTTATAATCTTCAAGGTCAATCATGGCTTTGCCAAGCAGCAGCCAGCCTGCAACATATTTAGGATGTATCGAAATTCCCTTGTTAAGCCATGCAATAGCATCGGCAATCATTTTTTTCTTTTTCATCTGGTCGGGTTCTTTCTCCGAACGTTCAAGGGTTTGCCCTCCGGCCGAAACATTGCACTTGGCGCTGTTGGCGGAAGTTTTCACATCGGTGGTGAACAAGGTGTAATCGTCGTACCATACAGGGTTGCGTGCAATGGTTTTAACGGAATAAAGTAAAAGGATACCCCCAACTACATAAATCACAGCATTTCTCGAAGCAGTGGCACCAAAGCGCCTGGTAACTTTTTCGGTGAACAGATAGGCTATTATAATGCAAAAGCCAAGCAAAGGGATGAACATGAAACGTTCGTTCATAAATGTTCCTATCGGGAAAACAAGGTTGGACTGAATGGAAAAGGTAATGCCATAAAACAGTATGCAATAGGCAATTATTTCCTTCTTTTTGAAACGCCATAAAGCGTAGGCAAACATTGCCAGGTAAAGTAAAAAAGGAAGTATGGCGCGTATATCGCCAAAGCCTATAATGGGTATTTGCTTTGGATAATAATCGTGAGTTAAGGGATGCGGGAAAACAAGAAGAATTAAAAACTTTCCCCAAGTGAGCAAAATAGTGGCATACTTTTGAGCAACTGTTGCGTCAAGGAAAGGATTGTTGAGCAATTCAAGGCTGATATCGGAATTCAGTAAAGAGCCCAAACATACAGTGCGTATTATAATAAAAGCAACTGAGGCGGCAAGCAGGCATGCAGTTGAAATGATCGTTTTCTTTGCAGTGGATTTAGTGAAAAAATAAAGCGTAAGCGGAACAACCACCACAAATGTAATGGCATTCTCCTTTGACATCAAACCGAGGAAGAAGACTATTGTAGCCCACAGCAAATTCAAGGGTTTTGAATTCTGAACATATTTTATAATGTAGTAAAGTGCCCCGAATGAGCCCAAAAGGCTCATAATTTCATCTCTTCCTTTTACACAATCTATAGCTTCGGTGTGAAGAGGGTGAGCAATAAACAGCGCTGTAGCAATAAAAGGAAGGGTAAGGTAAAATGGTTTCTTGCCGGGCGGAAAAAGCATTTTAAGCACTTTGTAAACCAACAGGCACGAAAAAGCATACATCAATACATTAATCAAATGCCCGACAAAGGGGTTAAATCCAAGCACCCCATACTCCATGGCAAACGTAATATGCGACAACGGACGATACCTGCCACCGGCAACCAGGTTTTTCTGCCTTCCAAAAAACCCAACAAATGAATCAGTGGTGAGAATATCCTTGATACCTGAGAAACCTTTTTTGGTAAAAGAGTTCTCCGTTATCATTAATCTGTCATCAAGGGCGTATTGATTGAAAAGCGAATTGGCATACAACAGAAATGCAAAGCCAAACAACAGGTATGCAGGCAGGTTTACGCTGCTTTTTGCAACAGTGAGCGCAGGTTGTTGCACCTTTTCAGCCTGTGGCTTGGCAGTGTTCTTTTGGGGTTGAACATTCTTATTGTACTTTGCTTTTGCCATTTAGAAAACTTTCAAAAATCAAAAGTATTATTTTTTACCATTCACATTATTTGCTTTCTTATAAAATTCTTTCGCTTTAATT
>JBEKEO010000198.1:0-5880 GCA_050013795.1 Bacteroidales bacterium | reverse complement strand
TCATAAGGTGTTATGGTTTTATGGCTGGAATTTGGATCGCTACTAGAAACAAGGATACCGTTTTTATCCCAGTCATAATATCCCAATCCATAAGGATCCTGAGTAGCAGCATTGGTAAAGTAACCAGGATTTGCATAGTTTAGAGTAGAAAGTGCGGGTCCCCATGAAGTTGAGCAATGTGTTTCAGGGCCTAACCATACTCCACCATCTCCTTGAGCATAAGTATTTTGAAGATCGGGTAATTTATTTACTTTATCTAATGAAACTGTAGAACCAAACGTAACATTGACTTTGTTTCCATTTGAAGAAGGAGCTCCTTTTTTTGTAGTAATTAAAACAACCCCGTTAGCAGCCCTTAATCCATAAAGAGCTGTAGCAGCTCCGCCTTTAAGAACAGAAACAGAAGCAATATCATCCGGGTTAATATCTATTGCACGGTTTGAATATGCTACTCCTGTTGTAAGGTTGTTTTCAGCTCCGTTATCAGGGTTGCCGGAATTATATTGCGAATTGTCAATAGGAACGCCATCAACAACAAATAAAGGTTGGTTATCTCCCAGAATAGAATTATTACCTCTTATGGTAATGAATGAAGAACCTCCTGCAGCACCGGATCCGCTTGTTACCTGTACACCGGCAACTTTACCGCCTAAATCGTTAATAACATTCGTATTGTTGCCTTGCTCAATAATGTCGCCTTTTACCTGTTGAACCGAATATCCAAGAGCTTTTTCATCTTTCTTGATTCCAAGAGCAGTAACAACAACTCCGCCGAGCTGTGTAGCACTTGATTCAAGTTTAACATCAATAGATGATAAGTTACCAATCTCAACTTCCTGTGTTTTCATTCCGATGAATGAAAAAACAAGAGTTGTAGCTGAAGCAGGAACAGTAATAGAATACTTTCCATTTACATCGGAATAAGTAGCCGTTGTTGTTCCTTTAACAGATACGGTAACACCTGGTAAAGTGGTACCATCTGCTGAACTGCTAATTTTACCGGTTATCTGTTTCTGGGCAAAAATACACTGCACGCCCATCAATACAGTAAAAACCGTTAATAAGGCAATTTTTTTCATGTTGAAAATTTTTAGTTAATAATTAGTTTGTTCTTTAATAAAATTAAAATTATAGTGTCCAAATTGTTTTTTAACGAGGCAAATTTATAAACATTTGGGATATGTTAATATTTTCTTAATAAAAAAATAAAAAAAGTTATTAAGAATTTGTTGTTGAAATACTCTTTTAGTACACAAAGGGTGAAATAAACATTCTGATTAAGAAATGATTGTGCAATATTTTGACATTCGAAAGATATAGCTTAATGATGTTTAAAAAAGAAAAGAAAAATTTATAAAAGTTATTAACGATAATCAAAATTAAAAGTAATTTTCAATTTTGCCTTTGCCTTGCCGGATAATTTCATACTCATCCTTAGTGCAGTCAAGAATGGTTGATAATTCGATTCCGCCTATTCCACCGTCTATAACTATGTCAACCAGATCTTTGTAACGTTCGTGTATCAATTCGGGGTCTGTAATGGTTTCAATATTCTCATCATCGCCTTTAACTGATGTGCTCATTATGGGGTTTTCAAGTTCCTTGACGATCAGTCGCGATATCATATTGTCAGGAACACGGATACCTACCGTCTTTTTTTTACTTTCAAATAATTTAGGGACTTTACTGCTGCTGTTAAGAATAAATGTAAAAGGTCCAGGAAGCAGCTTTTTCATCAGTTTGTAAACCGGATTGCTGATTTGTTTTGTAAAGTCAGATATATGGCTCAGATCGTAACAAATGAAAGAAAAGTTTGCTTTCTCAGCTTTGATACCTTTTATCTGCGCTATTCGTTCAACGGCTTTATGCTGAAAAATATCACAACCTATCCCATAAACAGTATCCGTAGGAAAAATGATAATACCTCCATTCTTCAAGCATTCAACAATCTGGTGAATGTGTTTATCATTTGGGTTTTCCTGATAAATGCGTAAAAGCATAAAGATTAATACTAAATTAATGCAAAAATAAATTAAAAGAATGAAAAAAGGGTAAGCCCCTTATATCGCACCGCTCAACCATCTACCCTTGCTTCCTTCCGAACCTGGGGGAGTTCAACGGGAGCTGGTCGTATAAGACTTACCCGTGGCAAAAATACTAATACTTTGTAATAAAGCAATCATATTTTTTAATGTAAATTTGTCCCAAAGATAATTCTTATGAAAAAAATCATTTTCCTTTTATTAATAACTTTAATGGTAACCAGCATGAAAGCCCAGGATAAAAAGATCCGTAATCAAAAAGACACCGTTGGTTTTGCCTCGAAAGCATACCAAATGGACAGTGTGATGAAACGTATTATGAAACGCTACGGGAAATATTACGACAGCCTTTATAAAGCACAAAATGTGAACAAAGATGATATTTTAAGGTTTGCTGTTTGCCCGCACGATGATTATTTGTATGCCGGTTATTTATATAATGAGCTTTATCCACATATTAAAGCCAAGACGGTGATTATTCTTGGTGTTGCGCATAAAGCCAAAAAGTTCAAGGTGGAGCAAAAGATTGTTTTCGACAGTTATCAATACTGGCATGCCGCATACAGCAATATTAAAATATCACCCCTTAGGGAGCAGATAATGAAAAACCTTCCACAGTCGGATTACATAGTGCACGACAGCCTGCAAACAGAAGAACATTCGGTTGAAGCATTCGTACCTTTCATGCAATACTATAATAAGAATGTGCAAATAGTGTCAATACTCGTTCCACATATGCCTTTCAGCGAAATGAAGACTATTTCGGCTGATCTTGCAAAATCATTACAAAAGGTTTTAACGGATAATAAATTGCAATGGGGGAAGGATGTTGCTTTGCTGGTTTCGACCGACGCTGTTCATTATGGTGATGAAGACTGGGGCGGAAGCAACTATGCCCGCTTTGGCTGCGACAGTGCCGGTTATGAAAAGGCTGTGGAGCTTGAACACCAGATTATGAAGGATTGCCTTGTTAAACCCGATACTTCCAGTGCGAGAAAATTTGTTGATTATACCATTCAAAGTAACGACTGGCGCGAATATAAATGGACATGGTGTGGCAGATATTCTGTTCCTTTCGGATTGCTAACCGCATACCAACTTCAGAAATTAACGGGTACAGAGCCTTTGAAATTAATTATTTCCGATTATTCAACTAGCATAGCACATAAACCTTTAAAAGTAGAAGACCTGAATATGGGTGCAACCGCTCCTGCAAAACTGCACCATTGGGTTGGATATGCTGTGGCGGGATTTAAATAGAATTACTATTTTTTCTTTAATTCAATAATAGTTATCTCAGGCGTCATTCCAATCCTTCCGGGGTAGCCAATAAAACCAAAACCCCTGTTTACATAAAGGTATTGTTCTCCATCATTGTACAAACCTGACCAATGCGGATAAGCCCATCTTATAGGGCTCCAGTAAATACCAAAACAGTTAATGCCAAATTGCATTCCATGGGTATGTCCGGCAAGTGTAAGGTCAATATTGGTTTTGCCGTCAACTTCCAGCTCCCAGTGGGTAGGTATATGCGTGAGTAATATCTTGAAAGGAAAGTTTTCTATCCCTTTCATAGCTTTCTTTAATTTCCCGTATTTCCTGAAATGACCGGTTCCCCAACTATTAACTCCAATAAGCGCTATGGAATCGTTATCTTTACGTAGTATGAAGTTTTCATCAACAAGAAGTTTGAAACCTGCATCCAGTTCAACCTGTTTAAGTTTGTTCAGGTCTTCGTTCTTAGTCTCAATGGTTTTCCAGCGTCGGTAATCGCCTACATCGTGATTACCTAAAATAGAGAATACGCCAAGCGGGGCATGCAGCCTTTTAAGTTCGGGAAGCATGATAAGGACTTCTTCCGGCTGATTATTGACCAGGTCGCCCGTAATCATTATAATATCTGGCTTTTCATCCATCAGCTGCATGATCCCTTTTTTTATTTCAAGCGAATCGTAAAAACTGCCGAGGTGCATATCTGATAGTTGCGCTATCTTCAATCCATCAAAGCTTTTAGGAAGATTCCTGAAAGGGACAACCACATGTATTGTTTTGAAATCGGTTCTGCCTATGGTCATTCCCTCAAGCACTGCAATAAACATCCCGATTGCAGCAATCATTCCGGTGATAGATAAAATACGAGTTTTTGCCATCCAATTTAGAGCACGGGTTTTGAATAAACGATTAAGGAGCATGACTATTAAGCGCAGTATAGCCTCAATTAGCAGGAAAACATTGAACAGCAACTTGGGAAGATATATCAGAATGAAAATACCTGTAAGCATAAAGTAGCTGCGGTAAATAATGTAATCAGGTTTGTTAGAATTCTTCTCGATTATTGCATAAACCATTGCAAACAAGACGAAGAGTATGGTATAACCCCAGAATACAATACTTACTTTCTTTCCTGTTTTGGGTTTTTCTTTAAGGCGAAACATTCGGCTGATGCCCTTATAAGCAGCTAAATCAATAAGCATAATAAAAACAAGCAGAAAAAATATAAAAGGCATCATAAGTAATTATTTGCAAGCAAAATTAGGAATAAATGGTTATACTTAATATTTATACTAAAAACGGCATAAAACCTCATATCCCTCCTTCTGTCTTCCCAATAAGACTTATCATACTATGCAAGAAGTTCTCTATGCATTTTAAATGCCGTCGCAATAATAGGGTGGCGTTTTATTTTATATTTGTATTTTTGTTAAACATTGAATTTTAAATAACATGAGCATCAGGGATAACCTTATTAAATTAAAAGGACATTTGCCTGAACAGGTAAAACTGATTGCTGTGAGCAAAACCAATCCTGCTGAAAACATTCGCGAAGCTTATGATGCAGGACAAAGGGTTTTCGGCGAGAATCGTGTACAGGAAATTAGTGACAAACAACCCCAGTTACCCAATGACATTGAATGGCATTTTATCGGGCATTTGCAAACCAATAAAGTTAAATATATTGCCCCTTTTGTTGCTCTGATACACAGCATAGATAGTGTAAAGCTGCTGGCTGAAGTGAACCGTGAAGCCATTAAGAACAACAGAATCATTGATTGTTTGCTCGAAATGTTTATTGCCATGGAAGAAAGCAAATTCGGGCTTGACCTGAACGAAGCATCAGCATTGCTTGATTCGCCGGAATATAAAAGGATGGAAAACATCCGCATTTGCGGATTAATGGGAATGGCAACATTTACCGAAAACATGGAAGTTGTCAGGAAAGAATTCAAAACCCTTAGGTCCTATTTCGGAAATTTAAAGGGAAAGTATTTCAATGAAAATCCATACTTCAAAGAAATCTCTATGGGAATGTCTGGCGATTATCCTATTGCCATTGAAGAAGGCAGTACCATGATCCGGATCGGAACTTCTATTTTCGGCGACAGGAAATAATTGAATTCAGGAGTGAAAGAAATTTATAGAAGTAGGCAGTTCACAGTATGCAGTCCGCAAGAAATATTTAATTGGAGACTGGAAACTGGAGACTGACGACTTATGACTAATTCACTACCTTACTCTTGTTGCTGTCAACAGGAACATCATCATCACCGGTATTATCCGTGGAGTCTTTCTTATCCCAAGGAGTGGGACAATAATAGTTCTTTGTTATTTTAACCGTTGGTGCCGGAAATTTTCCTTTGGTAATACCCAGCTGGTTGTCTTTATATACTTTGGTCATAAATTTACCAAACACGGGCAACGCTTCGTGGCAGCCTTCCATCTTCATATTCTTCGGAAAATGAATACAGCGGTCTTCCCCTCCTACCCAGGTGCCTGTAACAAAATCCTTTGTTATACCCATGAACCAGCCATCCGAATAATTGGAAGAAGTACCTGTCTT
>JBEKEO010000197.1:0-5908 GCA_050013795.1 Bacteroidales bacterium | reverse complement strand
GTTATGATGATATCCAGAAACTGGAGTCGTTCATGAAAGGCAAAGCGGTTGCCGAACAGGAAATAGGCTCGCATTTATTGCTCGAAGTTGTTTCGTATGCCGAATCATCCGTATGCCGGAGGAAGCAGCTGCTTCATTACTTTGGCGAAGTATATCCTCCCGATAATTGCCAGAATTGCGATAACTGCCTGCATCCAAAAGCCAAATTCGAAGCCAAGGAATATGTGATCACATTGCTCGAAACAGTTATTGCCATCAAGCAGCTTTATAAAGCCAAGCATGTCATTAATGTTCTGATAGGAAAAAATTCGGCTACCATTAAAGCCTGCAAGCATAACAAACTTGAAATATTCGGAAGAGGGGCTGACAAAGATGAAAGGTTCTGGAATTCCATTATCCGCCAAACCCTTATTTCAAGGCTCCTGCTGAAAGACATAGATAATTACGGGCTTCTGAAAATAAGCAAGGAAGGAGAAAAATTCCTAGATGAGCCATTCTCCATTATGATGACCCTTGATCATAATTATGAGAGTGGGGATGACGATGATTTTTTTACCGGTGGCGGACAAAAGACAAGTGCAACAGACAAAGTCCTTTTTGCTTTGCTGAAAGACCTCAGGAAAGAAATTGGCAAAAAACATAATCTCCCTCCTTTTGTGATTTTCCAGGACCCTTCGCTGGAGGATATGGCTATACAGTATCCTGTAAAGCTTGAAGAACTGAAGCAGATAACAGGTGTTGGCTCGGGGAAAGCTGTTAAATTCGGCAAACCCTTTGTCGACCTGATTGCAAAATACGTGGAAGAAAACGAGATAGAGCGACCTATTGATATGGTGGTGAAATCGGTGGTGAACAAATCGGGGCTTAAAGTTTATATCATCCAGAACATCGACCGCAAGATTGAATTGAATGATATTGCCAAAGCCAAAGGGCTTACGCTTGCCGACCTGATCTCCGAAATTGAAAGCATTGTTGCTTCAGGAACCAAAATAGATATTAATTATTATATCAACGAATCCCTCGATAAGGACAACCAGGCTGAAATATTTAATTATTTTAAGAATGCCGAATCCGATTCCATTGAAGATGCACTGGAGGAACTCGGAGAGGATGTTTTTACTGCCGAAGAGATACGCCTTGTCCGCATTAAGTTCATGTCCGAAATGGGAAATTAGATCTCTTTACAATTCCTTAATATCTTACTATTCAAATAAATCAAGATCTATAATCAATTGTTGATTATGGCAAATTAAATTAATATGTGATATCGTTTGAAAGGAAATTACTGAGTTCTTACAAGCATCAATTACTTATAGATTGTTCGATCTCGGAATTCAATGTTTGTTCTATATCAATATCCATATATTGAATAGGCTCCTTAGCAGTCGGACATTCAGTATTCTTACCCAATGAGAGTTCCAGATTATGGAATTTTTCTAATGTCTTCGCAGCCTTGCGCTTTTTCATTTCATCCATGAACAGATGATACATTTCTTTATATTCCTTTTTTGACAAAGGAACAATAATATCAAGATATGTAATGGACTTGGAGTCTTTATGTAATTCTACCTGGTCTCCTCCGTAAAGAATCACCAATTTGTCATACGATTCCAAATATTTCTCAATTAAAACTGAGTTGCGATGAATAATAAGGCTTTTTACAATCCTTATAACCTTTTCCTTTTCGAATACCTGGTCTTTCTCTTTCCTGCTCATTTCGTTTTTTATTATAGAATTAATGTTATTTATTTAAAATATAGTTATGCAAATGTAATATAATAAAAAGGAGATTTCAAGTATTTTGTATTAAAACTTTTCTTCGAAACCACAGGAATATATGAGGAAAGAGAAGGATTTCATTATTTAGAATGTTCTATTGTTTTATTGGTCTAATGTTATTTATTTTTCAGTAATGCTTTTTTAATTCATTTGATTTTTTCTCAATACATTTCTATTTCCAATATTGAACATCCAACTCTCAATTTCCAGATTGTTATAACCACAGAAAGTTCACAGAGAAATTTTTGACAGCATCCTGCTCCTGCATCCTGCTGCTGCATACTTTTTAATTGACCGCCTACTGCATACTGTTCACTAATTTCTTTTTTATTTAAAATAATCCTTGCCTCGCTTCCCGAAATTGTTTAATTTAGTACTGTTAAATTCAATGCTATGAAAAAAATCCTTCTTCTTTCTTTTCTTGCCGTTGTTATAAGTGCAAAAGCTCAGATTATATCTTTTGATGATACTTCAACTTTTACATATATTAAAATCGATACCGCATACCACAATAACATATGGCAGGCGGGTAAGCCGGATAAGGTGTTATTTAACAGCGCACACTCTGTACCTAATGCTATTGTTACGGATACTATAAATCCATATTCAACTAATAATAACTCAGTCTTTATTTTACGGGCAGTACAAACTACCGGAACAACTAATTTTGGTTTACAATTTAATTATAAGATAAATACTGATTCTTTAAATGATTATGGCACTATAGAGGCATCGCCTGATAACGGCATTACCTGGATAAACATAATAAAAGATGCACAATCTTATGGATTTTTCTGGAATGTTTGGAATAATCATTCAGTAACAATTTATTCATCACAGAACAATGATACTTTACCGTTTACAGGAACTTCAAATGGGTGGTATAGTTTTACTTTTTCAACCAATTATGCAGGACCATTAGTAACAAGCACATATTTATTATATAGAATTACTTTTCATAGCGATAATATTCAAACTAACAAGGAAGGTTGGATGATTGATGATATATCAGCCGGTATATGGGAATCGATAAAAGAATTAGATAATGTTTTTCCTTTAACTATTTTCCCCAACCCCACTTCTTCCGAAATACAGCTAATCGGTAATCAGTCATCGGTAAACAGTATTGAAATATATAATATGATTGGGGAAAGGATTTACACTTTACCGTTTACTGACAACCGATCACCGATAACTATTAATATCTCTGCCTTCCCCTCCGGCATGTATTTCGCGAAAATTAAAAGCGAAAAAGGCGTTGCAGTTAAGAAGTTTATTAAAGAGTAGAAGAATGTCAAATTGAAGATAGCAAATATAAAATGTTAAAGGGTGGATTGCGTTTTGATATTTATAATTATCATTTGCTATATCAGAAAAGGGGTTAATGCCAGGAAGTCGGTTTACAATTTTTACTTGATTTCTTATTTCGTGATAAATCCAGAAAATATTCCCCAAAACTAGTACTAAGTGTTTTTACGTAGTCCGATTTCCCTGAATTTCTAAGAAAATGATTTCCTTCTTTGCCTTTATATATAAGGTATACAGAAGGTGGTAAAAAAAATTAACAAATAAAACTTGCTTTTGCTTTTTAAATTACGTAATTTTAGGCCTGAGAATAACGAAATAACGAATATTATGAAGAAAATCCTACTTATATCAACCCTTTTCGCTTTCAGTTGTTCCTTTTCAGTATTAAGCTGCAAAGGGCAAACAGCGTATATAACCAATGAAAGCGACCATACCGTATCTGTAATCAGTGTTCCCGGCAACTTTGTTTATGCCACTATTACGGTTGGCAAAGGTCCGAATGGTGTTTCTGTAAGCTCCGACGGGAGCAAAGTATATGTTTCTAATATTGATGATAATTCGGTAAGTGTAATAAACACCGCTTCAAACACTGTTTCGGCTACCATTCCGGTTGGCGCTTCTCCCCGTGCTATAGTGGTGAGTCCAGACGGAAGCCTGATCTATGTTACGAATTATAATAGCAATACCGTAAGTGTGATCAATAGCTTCTCCAATACTGTTTCCCTTTCTATTGCAGTTGGCGGTTATCCTTATGGTATAACGGCTAACCCCGACGGAAATAGTATATATGTTGTGAACGAAGGCGACAATACAGTAAGCGTAATAAGCACTTCCACCAATGCTGTTTCGGCCACCATCCCTGTTGGGACAACACCTATGGGTATCTGTGTTAGCCCCGACGGGAGATACGTATATGTTACCAATACAGTACCCGGCACGGTGAGCGTAATAAGCACATGCACCAATACTGTTACCAGTACAATACATGTTGGTACTAATCCTTATGGAATAACAATAAGTCCCGACGGGAAAAAGGTTTATGTTACCAATTTTTATGACAACTCGGTAAGCGTTATAAACACCGCCACAAATGCTGTTTCGGCCACCATATACATGGTTGGCACTTATCCCTGGGGTATATCCATCAGTCCCGACGGTAGCAAGCTGTTTGTTGCCGACGACGGAGCTGGTACTGTAAAAGAAATAAATACCTCCAGCAATACCGTTTCGGGTACCCTGACGGTTGGCGCTAATCCGGTTGCTTTCGGTAATTTTATTTCAGCACATACTGATGGTATTGACCAGCTAAGCATATCATCGGTAAACATTGATGTGTATCCTAACCCAACGATTGGGAAATTCCAGGTATCAAGTCCCAATACCCAGGTTTCAGGTATTGATATATATAATGTACTGGGCGAAAAAGTATACTCCGCAACAAACAGCCAACCTCAGGCAACAAACGAAATAAACCTCTCCGGCAGACCAAATGGCGTTTACATGGTAGAAGTTAAGACCGATAAAGGGGTTATGGTTAAGAGGGTTGAGAAAGAATAGAAGAATATCAAATTGAAGATAGCAAATGTAAAATGTCAAAGTGTGGATTGCATTTTGACATTTGCTATTTTACATCCGCAATCATAAATGATTTATTATTTACTTGCCCCGTTTCCTGAAATTGTTTAATTTAGTGCTGTTAATTTCATTGCCATGAAAAAAATCCTGCTTATTACTTTTCTTGCATTCATTATGAATGCCTGCTTGCTGATAGGCACCGCAAAAGCGCAGCAATTTTATTATGATACTGTTTCTTTTGAAAAGCATGCATCAGAAATTGTAATTGACACTACAGGCGGCAACCTATGGCAGATAGGTAAACCACAGAAAACTTTTTTCAACAGCGCTCATTCGGGAACTAAAGCAATTCTCACCGATACTATAAATGATTATACGCCAAACGATACTTCTTCGTTTATTTATATTATACGGAATCTTTACACGCAAACCTGCCAAACCTGCATGGAGTTTTGGCATAAATACGATATGGATTCAACGGGTGATAAGGGTATTATTGACGCATCTTATGATGGAGGCAAATCATGGGTGCTGCTAAAAGATACTTTTGGGGTTCCTCCTAGATATACCACTATTCAATGGCAATATGATTACCATGCAAGCAATGGAAGTTCCACAGCTCATAAATTGATCACCTCCGGAAAATCCGATGGATGGATTCAATCAAGTGTTTGCTGGTTTTGGTATGCTATTACTAAAAAAGACACCATTATAGCTATGCCTGACAGCCTGATGATAAAATTTACATTTATTTCCGATGCCAGTATAAAGAACAAAGAAGGCTGGATGATAGATGATATTGTGACCTCTGCGGTCTGGCCCCAGGATTGTGTTGGTGGTATTAAAGGAAACAACATCAGAGAAAATGTTTCGGTTTTCCCCAACCCCGCCACTTCCGAAATACAGGTGATCGGTAATCAGTCAACAGTAATCAGTATTGATATATATAATATGCTTGGAGAAAAAGTGTATCAGTCATTGGTCACTGGTCATTCGTTATCAGGGGTTTCACCAATGACTAATGACCCAATGACCATTAATGTTTCCTCTTTCCCTTCAGGAATGTATTTCGTAGAAATTAAAACCGAAAAAGGGGTAGCGGTTAAGAAATTTATTAAAGAGTAGAAGAATATCAAATTGAAGATAGCAAATGTAAAATGTCAAAGTGGGGATTCCATTTTGACATTTGCCATTTTACATCTGCAATCATAAATGATTTATTATTTACTTGCCCCGCTTCCCGAAA
>JBEKEO010000196.1:0-5945 GCA_050013795.1 Bacteroidales bacterium | reverse complement strand
TTTTTTAAAGATTATCCTTTTGAATAAAAGCTATCAATTATATTTAAAAATAATTTCAATAAAATAAAAATTGCGGAGAGAGAGGGATTCGAACCCCCGGTCCATCTTACGACGGACAACGGTTTTCGAGACCGCCGCATTCGACCGCTCTGCCATCTCTCCTCAAAGTGTGCAATTTAATTGCAAACCTACGTGAATTTTTAAAGATACACAAATGACTGGCTAAAATTTATGCAAGTATTCTTCACTTTACCAATAGAAATAAGATAGGTTATTTAGCTTCATAAGCTCCGATATCGGGAGCTATTTTAGTAGTGCGGTTATGACGAAGGATATCAAAAGGAACAGTAAGCGCAATACTCATTAAACCCTTCTCAATAGCTGCCGAACCTGTGCCAAGCTGATAATTATTATTTGCATAATCAGAAAACAAAGGATCATTATTAAAGATACAGATATTGCAAGAATCTTGGAAACTAGTTGAAGTGTTCATTTGTGTTTTTAACAGGCAATGATCGAAATTGTAATTAAAGGCAGCGCTGGTATATTTATCTAATTGTATTTCTTCACTAAGGTTTCCGTAAACAATACAATTACCGAAATAAGCATTGAGGTCACGACCATGATAATTATTATAAATATCCTGATACCAGTCGTTCAGATCCAATGATGCTGTTTGCCTGACGGTGTAATCCCAGTAATTTCCAATAGTGCAATGTTTGAAATTATATTTTCCTCCGATGTTAAGCAGTACAGCATACTGACCGCAGTTGCCAATAACACAATTGTATCCTTCAACCCAGGAACCTTGTGCAAAAATACCGGCAGCACTCATATTCTCGATGATAGTGTTTGTTATTTTTAATGCGGGAGCAGTGCAGTTATCGGGTAGAGTATCCACTTGTATTCCTACTATTCCGTTCTTAATAACAGCATAATTAATATTGCATTCTCGCCCTTGTGTTATCCATATTTTACCCCATTGTCCGGGCACATTTTGATAATCATTTTCCAGCCTGTCACCTTGGAAAGTAACAGGATTCCCAAGTTCTCCTTCAACTTTTAGTGTACCATCCTTGTATATCCAGAGAACAGCATTCTGATGAAGATATACCCTTGTATTCTCCATAATGGTAAGCGTGCAACCCGTATCAACAGCAGCATATCCATATATAACATGAGGTTTGTCATTTTTCCAAACATCATTGCATTTAATAATTGAATAAGGAGGGAAATTGGCTGGGAAATGATTAGGAGTATAATAATAAGCATTCTGTCCCCATGCCACAAGCTTAACTGATTGGAGATTTCCATTCGTTTCAAAAAGAATAGAATCGCTTATAACAAAAGGCGAATTGCTACTGTTAGGGTTAACGGTTACTTTAATAAAAATATAAATACTGTCCTTTGCTGCAATTTCAAGGTTGTTTACTTGCGTAGCAGGTGTTCCGTCAATATTGATTTTGAAATTGGAACTATTACCTCCCGCAAGTTTTATAGAAGAAATATTTATTTTTTCTTTGTAATTGTTATGAACAACCAGCGGCATGGTTGTGGAACCTACAGTGGTAAAAACTGTGTCAAAGAGTATTGAATTGCTCGAAAATGCAAGTTTTGCGCTTGAGTCCGTCATCAATTTATCTTTCCTGCATGAGGTAGAGAAAAACAATACAGCAAAGAAAGCAATGGTAATATATCTAAACGATTTCTTGATCATACTCTTGCTGCAAAAGTAATTAATAATGCCTATTAACGTAAAATTTAGTATATTATTGTAAATTGCGTATTGAAGATTTATCAATTTAAATTTCAATATTGAATTACCGGAACGATGACAGAAATACTATTTAATCTTTTAATCCTTAATTAATAAAATGCGTTTATTTAACATAGAATTAATAATTCTTATAGATAAATTAGTACCTTTGCAGCTAATTTTTCTATTAAGTATACCTGATTATGAGTTACATAAACTTTGATAAAAATCAGCTTGTAAACCTCGAATATTCTTTAAACAGGGAATTGCTGCGTTCAAACCGTGCAGGTTCATACGCATGTACAACTATACTGGGATGCAATACACGGAAATATCATGGATTGTTGGTTGCGCCTCAGCCCACCATTGACGGCGAAAACCATGTGTTGCTGTCATCGCTCGATATTACTGTTATTCAAAGAGAAGCCGAATTTAATTTTGGCATTCATAAGTATCCGGGTGGTGTATACTATCCTAAAGGACATAAATATTTCAGCGATTTTACTACAGAACCTATTCCTAAACTTACTTTCCGTGTTGGCGGTGTTATTCTTGCCATGGAGTTGCTGCTTGCCCTTGACGATGAAAGGTTATTAGTCCGCTACACATTGGAAGACGCACATTCTCCTACTGTTTTAAGAATAAAACCTTTTCTTGCTTTCAGGAATATCCATAAACTTTGCCGTGCCAATGTTTTTGTAGAAAGAAAATACGAAGCGATTGAGAACGGAATTAAGTATCGTATGTATGCCGGTTATTCGAACCTTTTCATGCAGTTCTCCAAAAAGGTAGAATATACACATGCCCCCGACTGGAATTACAATGTTGAATATACCCAGGAACAACTAAGAGGATATGATTACCAGGAAGACCTTTTTGTTCCCGGTTTTTTTGAAGTTCCACTTAAAAAAGGTGAAGCTATTGTACTGTCAGTTGGAACTTCAGAGAAAAATCCTACCACACTTAAGAAACTTTTTACAACGGAGATAAAGCATAGGATTCCAAGAGACAGTTTTGTCAATAACCTTATCAATTCAGCGCATCAGTTCATAGTACGCAGGGATAAGAAAACAGAAGTAATGGCAGGTTTCCCATGGTTTGGGCGATGGGGAAGAGATACATTTATTGCATTGCCCGGTATCACACTGGCTATCGATGATCCCAAGACCTGCAAAGCTGTTCTCGATACAATGGTTTCCGAATTGCACGGTCCTTTGTTTCCTAATGTAGGACATGGAAATCAGGCTGTGTACAATTCAGCCGATGCACCGCTTTGGTTTTTCTGGGCTTTGCAGCAATATGCTGAATATACAGGCACAAAAGAAACAATCTGGAAAGAATACGGTCGTAAACTTATATTGATACTTGAAGGTTTCAGGGATGGAACAATGTTCAATATCAAGATGCAGGAGAACGGGTTGATCTATGCAGGAGAACTTGGAAAAGCTGTAACCTGGATGGATGCTGTTGTTGCAGGGAAACCTGTTACGCCACGAATCGGAATGACAGTGGAATTAAATGCATTGTGGTATAATGCCATCATGTTTGCCCTGGAAGTTGCTAAACTTGCCAACGTGAAAAGTTTTACTGATGAATGGCAACCGGTAGCTGATAATTTCCCTAATGTGTTTAAAGATACTTTCTGGAATAAAGAAAAGGGTTACCTTGCTGATTATGTTTGCGGCAGTTATAAAGACTGGACAGTAAGGCCAAATATGGTTTTTGCTACTTCACTGCCATATTCTCCATTAAGTGATAAGATACGGCAATTAGTACTTGAAAGGGTGCAGCAGGAATTGCTTACACCGAGGGGACTTCGTACACTTACACCTAAACATCCCGATTATAAAGGTTCATATTCCGGCGATCAGAAAGAAAGAGATATAGCTTATCACCAGGGAACTGTGTGGCCATGGCTGCTGGGGCATTTCGCCGAAGGTTATCTAAAGGTGCATGGTAAAAGCGGTCTTTCGCTTATTAAAAGCTTATATGATGGTTTTGATTCTGCCATGAAAGAATATTGTGTTGGAACCATAGCAGAAATATATGAGGGCGATCCCCCTCATAAGGCTGTCGGCGCTTTATCGCAGGCATGGAGCGTTGGCGAGATACTCAGGATGCGTAAGATGATTGAAAAGGTTGAGAATAGTGATTAAAAATGCAGTAAGATGAGAGTTTTAATGTTTGGATGGGAGTTTCCTCCTCATATTACTGGAGGTTTGGGGACAGCATGCTTCGGCCTTACCAAAGCTTTGCTGAAGCAGGGAGTTCAGGTGATGTTTGTTGTGCCAAGAGCTTATGGTGATGAAAACCAGGAAGCAGTGAGGATAGTGAATGCAAGCGATATTATTATTAATATAAAAGATGAAATATATCAGGAATACTGGAAGCAAATAACATATATGGAAATTGGTTCCAACCTGATCCCTTATGTCTCTCCTGAAGAGTTTGAAAGAATTACTAAAGAGAATTTATTAGATCATACAGATATTGACCAGTCAGTCTTTTCCAGTAAATTTATCTTTTCAGGGAAGTATGGCAAAGACCTGATGCTTGAAGTTTCAAGGTATGCTCTGGTTGCATCGCATATCGCAGCATCAAATAACTTTGATATAATCCATGCCCATGACTGGCTTACATATCCTGCTGGTATTGCAGCTAAGAAAATAAGCGGGAAACCTTTGGTGGTACATGTGCATGCTACTGAATTCGACCGTTCAGGCGAGAATATCAACCAGAATGTTTACGATATTGAACGTAAAGGTATGGAGGTGGCCGATATGGTTGTAACTGTTAGTCATCTTACCCGTCAGATCGTTATCGACAGGTATGGCATCGATCCTGATAAGGTCGTTACAGTGCATAATGCTGTGGAGCCTACTATCCATCCCGATGTTATTCATGCAAAAAAGCATGTGAAAGAAAAGATAGTTACTTTTCTTGGACGCGTTACTTTCCAGAAAGGCCCTGATTATTTTGTGGAAGCTGCATACAAAGTGTTACAGAAAGATGATAATGTTCGTTTTGTCATGGCAGGGCAGGGAGACATGTTGAACAGGATGATAAAGCGAGTTGCTCAGTTAAGGATAGCCACAAAGTTTCATTTTACCGGATTCCTTAAAGGGGATGAGGTTGACACCATGTTTGCCATGAGCGATGTGTATGTGATGCCCTCTGTTTCCGAGCCTTTTGGTATTTCACCGCTTGAAGCATTGCGTTCTAATGTCCCTGTTGTAATTTCAAAACAGTCTGGTGTTGCAGAAATATTGCGCCATGCGCTGAAAGTGGATTTCTGGGATATTGATGCACTTTCCGATTCTATTTACGGATTGCTTCACTATGATGCGCTATCAAGAATGTTCATTAAATATGGAAAAGAAGAAGTGAATAATATGAAGTGGGAAGATTCTGCCATTAAAGTGCGTTTAGTGTATGAAACAGCATTAGGAAGGGCAAATAAATAAGAGTACTTAAAGTGCACTAAAGTTTGGAGTGCCTAGAGTTAAAATAAGTAATAATTTAAAAGTAATTCAACATATCAAATGAGAGCAATTTGTTTTTATTTTCAGGTTCATCAGCCGTTCCGTTTGCGATTGTACAGGTTTTTCGATATAGGAGTGAACCATCATTATTTTGATGATTATGCTAACCGTTATATTTTGCGCAGGGTAGCCGATAAATGCTATATCCCTACTAATAACACCATGCTTGACCTTATCAGAGAATTTGGAACATCATTTAAAATAAGTTATTCTATTTCCGGTACTGCCCTCGACCAGTTTGAAATGTACACCCCTGATGTTATTGAAAGCTTTCAGAAACTGGCTGCCACAGGTTGCGTAGAATTTATTGCAGAAACATATTCACACTCACTCAGCTCACTGAAAAGTAAAACCGAATTTCAAAGCCAGGTAAAGCAGCAATCGGAAAAGGTACAAAAGCTGTTCGGACAGAAGCCTGTTACATTCAGGAATACAGAGCTTATTTATTCCGACGGGATAGGGGAGATGGTTGCCGAAATGGGTTATCACACTATGCTTACCGAAGGCGCCAAGCATGTGCTTGGATGGAAGAGTCCTAATTTTATGTATTGCAATTCCATTAATCCTAAACTGAAAATATTACTTAAGAATTACCAGTTGAGCGATGATATTGCATTCCGCTTTTCGCAAAGAAGCTGGGATTCGTG
>JBEKEO010000195.1:0-5985 GCA_050013795.1 Bacteroidales bacterium | reverse complement strand
AATCATTCCATGCAATTCGATGACGGATGCAAATATTGTGTTTTCTGACATCTCTCCTGAATTGTCTGTTATGTTGATCAGACCAATTTGAATGGATATAATAATCATTACTTGTCTGTTGTTTTACTTGTGAATTATAATTATCATATGTTTGATTTAGCGGACGAAATCGACAATCTGCAATTTGTACTCCCCATTTAAAACATTTTTGCCTTTTTGCTTCCAGTTCACTATAATCAAAGCTCCAATTATAAACCATAAAAATAAAAATATCAGAACGTTTATAACCTGCTGTTTCTAATATATTAATCCAGTTTTCAACTTGTTCATATTGTTCAAAAGCGAAATCCCATGCCACTCGTATATTTTTAAATCTTGCTTTTTTTAGCATTATCGCTAATTCAGGATTTTTCTGAAGAACTCTTCCATCGAAACCACTTTGACATTCACATGTTACCGGGCGATTGTTATAAGTGGCATTCGATAACATCGCTAATATTTCTTTGATATTAGGATTTACCAGCATATTATTGTCATAAAAAATAATTTTGTTTTTGCAGATTTCCTTTTGTATTTCTTTAGCAGTTTTAAAGGATTTCTTTTCTATTTTCCAAATTCCGCAAAAAGGACATTTGCGTAAACAGCCTCTCATACCATGGATGATTTGATAGTCAACATCAACAAGATCATAGGCCGGAAGGCATTTATCTGCTGCTTTGTGTTGGCCAGTAAATACTTCATTACATCCTGTGTATTCTTTACAATGTTCAGGCATTAGTGTCGCATAAACACCACCAACTATAATTTTAGATTTTGGATATTTCTTTTTATAAAAAGTTACTGCATCTTTTACATAAGAAGCCCAGTAGGTAAATAGAGAGGTAATATATATTCTATTAGGATAGAAGCCTGCTAATTCATTTCCCCGATTGAGTTTAATATTACAACCTTTATTTCGATAAAAAGAAGCAAGTTTAAGCAGACCAATTGGTAAAAAATTTGAATGGTTTTTGCTTTTTGCAGGAATAGGGAAATCAGGCTCTACAAATAACACATTCATATTATAGTCTATTTAATTTTCTTATTATTTAAAATCAAATCAAAAATATTTTCAAATATAGCAACAGTTTCATTAACTTCTAATGTTATTGATGTAGGATGTGCACAATTACATCTTGTTTTGTAATTCGATTGAAGTTTGTCAAAACTAGGTACCGTGATTATCTGTTTATAACATAAATAACAAAGCAAATGCATATCTCTAGAATCATTTCTAATATTTTCAATTTTCAGATAATCAGTTTTAAAATGTGCAGAATAAAATTTAAAAAATGAATCTGGTTTCTTCTTCATTTCCGAAGAACATTTATTAAAATCCGCAATATCTTTTTCAATATATTTTAATATTCTAGAAACTCCAGTTGACCATATCATTAATACGGATGCTTTAAAACAATGATTTTTCAAACAATAAATAGCCTCTTTAATATACTCTTTCTCTTCTTTTGTAAAGGTGCTTCCAATATATTCATATTTTGGCTGAATATCATCAATTTTTATTTGTAGCTTCTTAACAAGTTTAATAGGAGAGTAATTCAAATTATCTTGATCTGTACTTGGCTTTATATTTTGTTTGCTATTTTTCTTTTTATTTTTTTTATTAATACCTTTTTTGCTTTCCTGAGTTTTTGTATCACTCTCCTTTATTGCCAAAAATTCATTATATGCAATTTTAATATCTTTTGATTTATCTTTAATAAAGTTTAATAATAGATTTTCTATTGATTCTTTTTGGTTGTTGTATTGAAAAACTTCATTAAATGGTTTTATTAAATATCTAGTGTCATCCATTAAATGATGTAATGCTTTATCAATTATAATTTTCCTAATTTGATTTTCGGAAAATGTTTTCAATATATTCGGATAATATATTTTAATCCTATTAACAAAGCTTGCATCAATTTGAACTAAATAACTAACTTTTAAATTACCAAGGATTGATTTTTCAATAATATCATCATCATACTTAATTATTTTAAAGATATCATTAATTCTTGCATTGCTGGCCTTTGTAATTTCAATGATTTTTTTCTTTATGGCTACTTCTGTTAATTTAGGACTTTTCTTTTCAATTTCAAGAATGATTTGTTTTATAGATTTTGTTTCGGCAACTTTATTCCACTGTTTTCTTAGCATATGTACCTGATAAGCAAGTATCCTTCCATCTGCTTCATTTTTAGCAGTCAAAACTGGAATTTCTTTTAACCGTGCTTCTATTGATGCCCAATATCTGCGCTCGCCATCTATAAGTAAATAACTATTTTTATCAATTCGTTTAACAATAAGTGGTTCCAAAACACCATATCTTTTTATGGATTCAAGCAAACTCCGAAAACTTGGATCACTTAAAATCATTTCTTTATTTTCGCCTCGTGGATTATTAATATCAGGGCTAATTTGTTTTGGGCTAATGTATAATAAAAGTTTTTCTAATGCTTTCATATGGCTTTTTTGTTGATTGTTAAACTTCACGATTTTTTCTTTTTGTTGAATTGTGTTCAGTTATAGAATAATTAGGCAATAACATCTTTTTATATGCCCTTCTAACATCATCTAGCTTAATTAATTTCTTTATATTATTCGGACAATTTTCTGGGTTTAGCCAATATTCAGCTTTTAAATCACATTTTTCAGCAAGACTTGGATCAAAATGTCTTATCGGTATTGCCGCAGCTGACCAATATTTAAAAAGTAGTCCTTCTCTATCTCGATTTCTTTTTCCCCCGCGATCTAAATCATTATAATATAAATAAGTTTCAGTGAGTGCATTTGATATAGCTCTTAGGGCGCTATCTTTTAGTTCTCGTTTATCTTTTGAAAGTGTTGCAATAGGTCCAAGAATTTTTACAAGTCCATCAAGTATTTGTGTTATCATATTCTTTCCTTTATTTAAAAAATAATTGATTATAAAATCAATCTGTTAATAAATTCCCAAAAGTATAATAAAATTCTTAAAACCATTGTACATTTTGGCTGTTTTGTAAGCAAAAAAAAGCGCTAAAACGATAAAACGGTAGAAATGCTGATGTGTTGAATATGGTTCAAGGTCGTGGAAGCTGGTTAAGTCAATAGACAGTAGTTATAAGGTTAATTATAGACATACGACTTAAAACCTGGCTAGTGGTTCAACCGATTAACTACTTTGATTTACCAAGCCAACATAACCTTTATCAAAGAACTTAAATGGGTTTGGTTTACCATCAGTCCGTTTTTTAAATAATTTGAGATTAGTTATAACACTACGACTATTGGTGTTCCTGTATTTATTAACGTGTTCTGTAATTTCATCAATATGTTTGGGCTCGTTAAAATTCCGCAAATATTGTTCAACAATTTCCCGTATAGTACCTCCTTTAATTTCTGCTTTTTCGGTTTCCCATTTCTTTAAACCGTAAGTACTCGTACGACCAAAACAAATAATTTCATCATATCTGCCACAACAGCTTCTTAACGTATCTATACCGGAAAAAGCGTCAGCTTTTAATTTTGAAACTTCATCAAACAATTCTGCAGCATGCATCGGGCGGTCAAATTTATTTAGCACTTCAATAATATATTCGTATTTGGGAAGGGCGGCATTTTGTTTTAATAAAAGGGCATTATTCTTAAACTGCAAACCGAATTCTTTCTCGGCAACAATCTTAAATATTTCAATATATTCATTGAGTTTATTGCTTATTATTTCCTTTTCTCTGGCCATTTCACTTTCATATTTTAATCGAGATTCGTTTGTGATTTTCCTGTATTTATTTATTTTGCGCTTTATGCTGTTATTTGTTTCGGCATCGCTGGTCCAATTATAATTAAGCAAATCATTATAGTTAATCTGGTATAAATATTTCTTCGATATTTTTTTATGCAAATTAGAATATGGTTTGCCGGTACTGTGATATATGCCTTGTATTTGTTTATCATGAAGTAAAGCAAACAGATTATCAGCAAGCTTCTTCCTTAACTGCTCCAGCTTTAAATAATCATTCCTGTAATGAAATACATTATTTAATAAAATTTCCCGTCCGCTTACTAAGATATCCTTCTGCCTTTTCCTGTTAACAACACTATTAAGATATTGAAGAAAACTATTAATATAAGCGGGTTCAAACTCATCCTTTAATAAGTAAGCATAACCCGGATGCCTGGGTTTATCCAGGATGCGAAATCCGGGGTTGCATGCCGACAAGACCTTTACAGTAAAATCATGGTTGAAATTTGTTTTGTTTCGGGAATTTATTTTATTTGTTAATGATGTTTCTATGATAACTATATTGTCTTTAAGCAATATGAATTTTTTATCGGCATAATCCCAGAATGACCGGATAATACTCATTAAGCCTCTTCTAACATAAAACAACTTGTATAAAATTTTCCTTTTCCTGTATTCAATTCTTTCCTTTGTTAAACTTAATGTATTACCTAATTCTTCAGATGTCAAGGGCTCTTTGGTACTGATATTATTAATTATTTCTTTGTCGGGTTTATCCAGATAATCACTTTTTGTAAGTATGATCTCAATAATTTTAAATACGGGAAGGGTTTTATTATCGCAATGAGCCTCGAAATTCTCAATAAAATCATTAATATTTATATAAACTCTTTGATATATTCTTTGAATAATTGTTTCAGGGGTCACATCAATATTTTCAACAACGGATGATTTTTTTTTGTATTTTTTGATTATTGCAAGCAGTTCACAATTCGTCATAAACCCGCAATTCCTAATCTTCATGAACGTCCTGGTTTTATAAAAGAATTCAAATATGTCTTTAAGATTGTTTAACCCGTTATAGCGCAAAATATTAAATGCTCTTTCCGAAAGATTATTATTCACAACTAATTCATTAAGCGTATAAGACGGGTAATCCCCCATAACAGGAACATTTTGAAGCTTGGGAAATTTTTTAGTATGTTTTTTAATTACTGTTTTCAGTTCGTTGGTTGTTTTAGCACCGCAGCCGCTCAGATTTTCAAATGACCAGTTATTTTCATAGTATGCAACTATATCATTTAGGTTTCTTATTCTTTCCATCCTGCAGATATAGTACGTATGGTCTGATATTTCGCCTCTGGCTTTTAAATTTTCAATCGAATTAGGATGTTCCTTTTCGGCCTTGATCATTCTTTCAATTTCAGGAAAATATTTAAATACTAAAGCCTTTAGCTCCCCTGCTGTTATGCGGCCGCAATTATGCCATCCTTCAAAATCTCTGTGCTTTATATAGAATTCTGATATGGCTTTAAGATTATCCAGTCCCGCCTTTATGCAGGTGTTATATGCACGGGTTGATAAGCTTTCCATAACTTTTAATTCTTCTAATGTATAATTAGGAAATCCCTGTTTGGAGATATTAATATCCTTTCCATTATTTTCCATAATGATATAGATTATTTAAACCATAATTGCGATGTAATATTAAACATTTTCAGGTTTACAAATTATAAAAAATATCCCGCCATTTACTCATTCACCCCTCTTTCTCCTTCCGCATTTTTTATAACACTTGCACAAACTCTTATAACACATCTCACTTGTGTTACAACGAATCTCACTTGTGTTACAACACATCTCTCTTGTTTTATAACACATCTCTCTTGTTTTATAACACATCTCTCTTGTTTTATAACACATCTCTCTTGTGTTACAACACATCTCTCTTGTTTTATAACGCATCTCTCTTGTGTTACAACACATCTCTCTTGTTTTATAACGCATCTCTCTTGTTTTATAACACATCTCTCTTGTTTTACAACACATCTCTCTTGTCTTATAAGACATCTCGCTTATTTCATATAAAATACCCGAAAAACAAAGAGTGCCCGAGGCAATTTGCCCCGAAGCACTCCAAATTTAGCCGTATTACAGGCAAAACCTAACGGATTTCAGCGAATTTACTACTGTATGCCTATATAGATCCAGCCATCCCATAT